>CALUVX010000062.1 GCA_944324295.1 Candidatus Gastranaerophilales bacterium | reverse complement strand
ACAAATGTATAAGCCATACCGCCGCCGATAATCATATTATCAACTTTGTCGATTAAGTTTTCCAAAACACCTATTTTTGAAGAAACTTTAGCACCGCCTACCACTGCAGTGAAAGGTCTTGTAGGATTATCAAGAGCCTGAGACAAGCATCTGATTTCTTTTTCCATCAACAAACCTGCTACTGCCGGTTTCAAAATATGAGCAACTTTAGCAGTTGAGGTATGTTTTCTGTGAGCAGCACCAAATGCATCGTTTACATAGAAATCACCAAGTTTTGCAAGTTCTTCTGCAAAAATCATATCATCATCTTTTGCTTCTTCTGCTTTGTAGAAACGAATGTTTTCCAATAATGCAATCTGGCCATCTTTCAAGTTTGCCAATTCTTTATCAGCGCCTTCGCCTACAGGTGATTTAACAAATAAAACATCTTCACCCAAAACTTTTGACATATATTTTGCAACAGGTTCAAGAGTGAATTCTGTTTTCCATTCACCTTTCGGTCTGCCTAAGTGAGCCATAAGAATAATTTTAGCTCCTTTTTCCTGCAAAGCTCTGATTGTAGGAACAATAGCCTGAATTCTTGTGTCATCAGTTACATTGTGATTTTCGTCCAAAGGCACATTAACATCTACTCTTACAAGAGCACGTTTTCCTTTTACATCGCCTAAATCATTAATTGATTTTTTCATATTTACTCTCCTTTTTTTATTTCCGAGAACGGAATATTTTATACCCCAATAATACAAAAAACATGAAATTTATCCAAGTAACCAATTAAAAATTTTCTAATTCAATTTTATTCTCTTAAATAACAGAAAGGATTATGAATATGAAGAAAAAAATATTGGCAACGTTTATTGTAATAGGAGCTTTTGTATGCGGATACTCAATTAATAGTATTGCTGTTTCAAACACGGCACCTGAATATAAAATTGCGGTTGTTGACATTCAGCAAATTGTCGCCAACTCCAAAGAAATTACAGCCTTAAAGCTTGAACAACAAAAACAAATGCAAAATATGCAGACTACAATTGAAAAAGCAAGAGCAGAAATTTCCAAAGAAAAAGATCCCGCAAAAATTGCGCAGTTAGAAGATAAATACCGGAACGAAATTAACAAAGAAAAACTGGCACTTGACAAATCTTACAACGAAAAACTGAAAGCAATTGACAGTAAAATTAAAACAGCCGTTGTAGAAAAAGCACGTTCTATGAATTATAATATGGTTTTGCCAAAAAATACGGTACTTTTCGGTGGAGATGACATCACGGATCAGGTGGCAACTATAATTAAATAAAAGCTGCTTTAACGGCCAATCCCAGAACATTTTATTAACACTATAAAACTATTTCATGAAAATATTAATCATAATCGGGCTTGACCCTTTATCATGAGCATCACGCCAAACCTGATTGCTTATCTGTTTTTGCTGAATGTCTTTATTATATTGCTCAGTTACAAATAACTGCCGTTTACGCAAATCGTCATAACAGCTGTTATTTACACCGCCCTGTATAGAATCGCATTCCGCTAATCCTCGGTTAAATTCAACACGCCTCTGTGCCCAATAATTGTATATAGCTTGAGTTGACTTTGTCCCCTCAGGCCAAAACCACTGTATTTCTTTATATTCAGCATTTTCTAATCCCTTGGGACAAAATTCTGTCCATTGTGGACGCATTACTTCAGCCTTTACACACTGAGACAAAAAAGCGAAAAATACCGCTAACAATATAAGTTTTCTTAATCCAGCCTTCATATTAATGCTATTATAAATTAAATAACCGCTTTTTTCAATCCCAATCCGATTATATATGCTATAATAAGATGTATGAATGACGGATTGAAACAAACTTTAAAACTTCTTCCATCACTTCCGGGTTGTTATATATACTACAACAAGGATGGTGAAGTTATCTATGTAGGCAAGGCCAAAATACTAAAACGCCGTGTAATGAGTTATTTCAACAGAAAACACGACAGTGTAAAAGTTAACGTACTTGTCCCCCAGATTGAACGGCTTGAATATATTATTACAAATACAGAAGTTGAAGCACTTATATTAGAAAGCCATTTAATAAAAAAATATAAACCAAGGTATAATGTCCTTTTAAAAGACGATAAAAAATACCCCTATTTCCTGATTACTGATGAAGATTTTCCAAGAATTACAATAGTACGTAAAAAAAATCTCAATCCGGAAAAAGGCCGTTATTACGGACCTTATACTGACATAAGGGCAATGCATGCAACTCTTGACTTTTTAAAAAAAATTTTCCCTCTGAAACAATGTAAAACCCCAAAATTCAAAGACCGTCCCTGCCTTTATTATCATATAGGAAGATGTATGGCTCCATGCCAGAATTTAGTAACACCAGATGAGTACAAACAAATTGTTAAACAGGCAGAACTTTTCTTATCAGGAAAACAATCAGAATTGATGCAGCAGATTAAAGAACAAATGATGAAATATTCTGATTCACTGCAATTTGAAAAAGCTGCAAAACTACGCGACAGTTATAACGATTTAGCAAAAACCCTTGAAAAACAAAAAGTTGTTTATGAAAATACCAAACTAAATGAAGATGTAATCTCTCTAATGGCAGATGACGGTATTTTTGCAATTGTAATACTTATGATTAGAGAAGGCAGACTGATTGATAAAAAAGATTTTGTCTACGAAGTTGAAGAAGATGACAGAACAGAATTTTTTGCAACATTTTTCAAAGAATATTACAGCACTCTTAAACTTGAATACCCTGACAGAATTGTTTCAAATGAACTGGAAGCAGTAGGCGAAAAAGAACTATATGAAGAATGGGTTGAAATTCTTGGACATAAAAAGGTTAAAATAAGTTACGGAAAATCCGCACAGGGTAAAGAACTTCAAATGCTTGCCGACAAAAACGCAAAAGTGGTACTTGATAATGCAAAAATCACAAAAATGTCAAAAATAAGAGATGATTTCAATGAAATAGGTTCATATCTGGCAGAAAAACTCCATCTGAAAAATTTTCCATACCGTATGGAATGTTATGATATTTCGCATATTCAGGGAACAAACACAGTTGCCTCAATGGTTACATTCATTAACGGTGTCCCCAAAAAATCGGAATACAGAAAATTCAAAGTAAAAATTACGGAAGGAAAACCGGACGATTTTCTTTCAATGAAAGAAGTATTAACCCGCAGACTCTCACATCTCGGAGAAGAAAAATGGGAAAAACCAGATTTAATGATTATAGACGGCGGCAAGGGCCAGCTCTCAAGCGTTATGGATATTATAGAAAGTATGGGAATAAAAGGAATTGATGTTGTAAGTCTTGCAAAAAAACATGAAGAAGTATTTCTGCCAAAACAATCAAAACCTGTTATTCTGCCGCGAAACTCAAGTGCTCTTTTCTTATTCCAAAGAATAAGAGATGAAGCACACAGATTTGCCATAACTTACCACAGAAAACTCCGTTCACAGGCCATGCTTGAAAAAAAGACCGACTAACTGCCACGTTTCCGCGAAAGACTAAGCCAGCATTCATTCAATGCTGAAAGTGTGTTAGTTTTACTGAACCATCTGAGAACATATCTTTCATCCGGACCCAAACCGCCGTTTATTTTTTCACCTGTTTTTATGTTGAATGTTGCTTCGGACATAGCAATATTTATAACAACCTGTGGGGTACTCTGTGATATATCCATTGAAAGTTTTAGGTTATTATACCTTTCAACTCTTAGATTTCCCTTATTATGTGCATCAGACTGAAGTCCTATAATTACATCTTTCAAATCACTTGCAAGTTCATTTAGAGTTTTTGCCATATCTTCTCATCCTTATTCTTGCTTCAAAAGCTTTAAGCTGTCGTTTTACACCCGAACCCGTTACAGATTCGGCCGCTTCTTTTAGTTCAGCCTTTGATATTTCCAAATTTTCTTTTGTTTTCTTTTCATTTTGGACTTGCTGAGATAAAATTTCATTAGACCTTGTAAGGTAAACCCAATGTTTTTTCAGTTCACCGTTAATATTTGCACGTCCCGCCCACATCATTACAAATCTTTCATCGGATCCCATACTGCCGTCAAGTTTTTCAAGAGGATCAATTTGATAGCAGACAGCGGAAATGTTTACTGAAACCCAAAAATGCGGAACAGAATTTTTTTTAGGATCCATATAAACTTTCAAATTATTATATTTATGCTGTATTTTTACCTGTGTATTATATGAATCAGCCTGAACATTCAATAAATAATCTCTTAGACTGTTTTCAAATACACGTATTGACTCTGGCATTTTTCACTCCAAATATTTCATCTTTCTTAATTATTCAAACTGTGTATAGGTGCCGGAATTCTTCCCCCCCTGCGTACAAAGTTTGCAGAAGATAAATTATTCACAGCCATGATAGGAGCCTTTCCGAGTAATCCTCCATAAACAACCTCGTCTCCTATATTCTTTCCCACAACAGGAATAATTCTAACAGCAGTTGTCTTTTTATTAATCATTCCGATTGCCATCTCATCGGCAATAATTCCGGCAATAGTTTCCACAGGTGTACTGCCGGGTATTGCAATCATATCAAGGCCGACAGAACAAACAGATGTCATAGCTTCAAGCTTATCAAAAGTTAAATAACCTTTCGAAGCCGCTTCAATCATACCAGCATCTTCAGATACAGGAATAAAAGCGCCGGACAGCCCTCCCACATGGGAGCTTGCCATAATACCGCCTTTTTTTACAGCATCATTAAGCATTGCAAGTGCTGCTGTTGTACCATGGGCACCTGCATGTTCCAAACCCATAGCCTGAAAAATTCCCGCAACACTGTCGCCCACAGCAGGTGTAGGAGCCAGAGACAAATCAATTACCCCAAACGGAATATTTAGTTTTGCGGCAAGCTTACGACCTACCAGCTCACCTGTGGTAGTTATTTTATATGCAATTTGTTTAATCTTATTAGACAATTCTCCGAAATCAGCATTTTTATCCAAAGATTCAACCGCCGCTCTGACAACTCCGGGGCCTGAAACACCAACATTTAAAGCGCATTCCGGTTCTCCAATACCGCAAAAGGCTCCGGCCATAAAAGGATTATCCCCCGGCGAATTACAAAAAACCACAAGTTTTGCCGCGCCTATACCATCTCTGTCTTTTGTTAGTTCAGAAGATTTTTTTACTGTTTCTGCCATTTTTAAAACAGCATCCATGTTAATTCCGGCCTTTGATGAAGCAACATTGACAGATGAACACACAAATTCTGTTTCTGAAAGAGCCTGAGGAATACTTTCAATAAGCAGCTTGTCTCCTTTTGTCATACCCTTTTCTACCAGGGCGGAAAAACCGCCGATAAAATTAACTCCCGCATCTTTAGCGGCTCTATCAAGAGTCTTTGCAATTTTTACATAATCAGGATTTTTACAGCCCTCGCCTATCAAAGATATAGGCGTTACCGAAATTCTTTTATTCACAATTGGAATAGAATAATCATTCTCAAATTCATTAGCATATTCAACGAGATTTTTAGAATAATGCATAATTTTATTGTAAATATTTTCACATACGATATTTACATCGGAATCAACACAATCGCGCAGGCTCAAAGCAAGTGTAACCGTTCTTATATCAAGGTTATACAGCTTTATCATATTTATTGTTTCTAATATCAAATCCTTATTAATCATTTTTTAAATATTGAACTCCATGAACCAAAACTTCTGTTACATCAAGTTTTTTAACTTTCAAACGCATTTCAACACGTCTGCTTTTATTGTAATCTTCTTTACCGTTGACAAGTATAGGTTCAGAATAGCTTTTACCTTCTACGACAAGCATCTTTTTCAACTTGTCATTGTACTGTTTGTCATATCCTGTGTGGAATATATAATCCGCAACAGCATTTGCGCGCTGAAGGCTCAATTCCATATTTTTCATATACTGTTCATCCGGATTTTTAATTCCCGCATAAGATTGGCTGTCTGTATGCCCCTGAATAATTATATTTTCTATTTCTCCAACCAATTCTTTTTTAGAAAAAATAGTATTTATATAAATTGGAATTAATTTATCGAGATAAGCTTTTCCTTTAGGAGAAAGATTATAACTACTCAATTCAAAAAGCTCTAAATCAGAAATTTTAATATCACCTGTCATAGGGTCAACCTGAGCTTCAATATTTGCTTTTTTAAGATTTTCAATCAATTCTTTATTAACTTCAATCTGCTGTTTTTTCTGTTCAAGTTCCTGCTGGGTGAATCCCGTGATTGCAAGAACAAACAGCGTCATAAATATAATAGCCAAACCCAAAAGCAAATCTGCCATTGTTGTCCAGAATATATTGTTGTCGCCTTCTGCTTGGGTCGTTTTTCGCATCATCAAAGCCATAAGACGCCCCCCCTCCGGCTAGAATAAATCATCGACATCATCGGCCTTTCCTCCATGTTTTACGGCTTCTTTGAGGTTTTTATTCATCTGGTTTATACCAAAAATAAGATTTTCAAGATACGGAACAAGGTTACTTGCTATGCCGGAGTTTAAGGCAACTTTGAACTGCTGTGGCAGAGCAGTAATCAAATTTGATATAGAATTATTCTGAATTTTAGTTTCTTTAAGGAGTTCCAAAAGGAATTTTTCTGAGGAAATATTGTCAAATAACTTACCCATTAAATCTTCGCAAGCGGACAAAGGTCTTTTACACAAAATTTGGAACGTAATTCTTTCAAACATCAAAAACAAAAGAGATGAACCAACCGCAATAACAGATACAAGAGCAGCAGTCTGCATACTGGACATCAAACCTGCAACAGATGCAATAGTTTTTTCCTGAGATGAAAAGTCAATTTTACCAAAAGCAATAGCAATATTTAAAAATGTAAATAAAGGTCCAAAACCTGTTAATATAGTCGGTATAGACTGAATAAATTTGTTATTAAATTTTGAAGTAACAAGTGTTTCTTCATTGAAAAAATATAAAGGATCAACTGTTGTTTGAATATTTTGAACGGTAGAAGATACTTCTTTATATGTTAAATCGTTATTTTTACCTTTCAGTGCAATAGATTCCGAAAACACCAGAGTATTTTTAAATTCCAACCACGCAGCCGAAACATAGGGATTTAATGACATCCACTCATCAATTTCCTTAAAACGAAAATTCAAATCGGTTTTCTTAAAGTTTGAAATAAATGCCAAAAATATTTTTAAATTTTTATTAACGTAAAAATAATTTTTAGCACAATAAATAAGCGAAAATATGAAAGTAAAAATTACAATCATAATCGGGATATCAGTAAATATATTGACTAAATTCATAATCTCTCCGTTTCTTGGCAGTATTATAGCATAATAAAGGTAATAGGGCAACAAAGGAAAACTCCCGCCATTTGACGGGAGAAGGAATGAAAGTTAAGCGTGCCGTTTTGACAGTCTTCGCTTATCTTCAGTATGAAATTTTTCTTTGTCATCGCGTATTTGTTGCGCGATCTTTATAATAAATTTTGTTTTATTACCCCTCCCCTTTTATTCCCCTCCCTCAAGTGGAGGGGATTTGCTATTTCAATTAATAGGGAGGAAATTTGCCCCTTCCCTT
This sequence comes from Candidatus Gastranaerophilales bacterium, assembly GCA_944324295.1. Lineage (GTDB taxonomy): Bacteria > Cyanobacteriota > Vampirovibrionia > Gastranaerophilales > Gastranaerophilaceae > Stercorousia. Next base: position 1,779 of record CALUVX010000062.1, on the reverse strand, counting down.
AATAGGGAAGGCTGGGATGGGTTGCAACTATTTTTTTTAAAAGGTTATTACCCACCCCTTCCCCTCCCTAATCAGGGAGGGAGTTTTTGTTTTTTATTTTTTATTTTTCCCTCGCCCCACAGGAGAGAGGGAATAAAGGGGGAGGGGAAAACTATTTCAGTTTTGCCTCAAGTTTTTCTATGCGTTTTTCCAGTTCATTTATTCGTTTTTCCTGAGCCTGATATTTTGCATCAAGTTCTTTTATTGCATTAATTACTGCATAGAACATGTCTTCCATTCGGATTGTCAAAAATCCGTCGACACCTTTTTTAACCGCGTTAGGAAAGACTTTTTGCAAATCCTGGGCGATTACACCAACATGCGGTGTTTTCTTTTCATCTTTTTTAAAGGTATAGTTAAATACTTTCAACTGACGGATTTTATCTAAGCCTGAGGTATTTTCTTTACCGACATATTTCAAACGGCGGTCAGAATTTATTCCGTCAATTGCTTTTACAAAACCAGTTGCCGAAAATCCACCAACACTTATTGTTCCTGTCATTGAGGAGCCGTGCATCGCTTTTCCACTTGAATCAGCTTTCGCAAATAAAAAGCTATTTTTATTTCCATCACCCTCACGGAAATATATTTTGCTATTACCATTTCTATTTAATAAAACATGATTATCAACAACTAAGTTTCCTGGGATATAAACTGTTGAATTGGTGTTTCCAATATAGACTACATTATCAGAATTACTTGCATTCTCATCGCTTGAAGAAGGACCGGAATTAGCTCCGATACAAGTCTTATTACTGCCGGTTACATTATAACAGGCCCCGGAACCTATAGCAGTATTACTACTGCCCGTTGATAAGTTATGCAAAGAGTTTGGACCTAAGGCAACATTTGATGTACCATTACCTAAATTAGTTAATGAATAGTAGCCAATACCTATATTGGGGGTATCTACCGAAGATGCATTTATTTTATAAAGTGCACGAGTACCTATAGCTATTGATTCATTTGTAGCATCGCCACTACCCATTGCTTCTGTACCTATAGCTATATTGTTGCCTTTAGATGATAAATAATTGTGAGCTACAGATTTTGCACCAGTACCGATGGCTATACCATTTAAACCCTCTGACTGAGCTTCATTACCAATTACAACAGAACCGCTTGCACTACCGGAGACATCATGACCCAATGCTACTATATCACTATTGCTCACAGTAACAGTATTGCCAATAGCAATACTATCTGAACCGGTATTTGATACAACGCTGCCTATTGCTACGGAATTACTGCCAGAATTGCTCATTGTATTCCCTATTGATATTGAACTACCAGCATTTGCTATTGCCTTTGTACCTATAGCAATTGAATCACCTAATGTGCCGCCACTACCCAAATCTCTACCAGATTGTGCACCTGTACCTATTGCAATTGAACGTAAACCTACACTATAGGCGCCATTTAAGGCACTTGAACCATGCTGTTCGCCACTTGTCATGGAACTACCGATAGATATTGAACCGTTACCGTAAGAGGCACTCTGATTTCCTATTGATATAGTCTTGTCAAGATCACTTGATACACTACCATAGTTGGCATTAGTACCAATAGCTATATTATCATTTCCTGTTGTATTATTCTGCAATGCATAAGTGCCCATTGCTACATTACCACTGCCGGTTGTATTATTCGATAAAGTAGAAAAACCTACACTCGTATTATTTTCGCCAGTACTTGTACTCTTCAGAGCAAATGAGCCGATACCTGTATTCATTATGCCGC
>CALUVX010000061.1 GCA_944324295.1 Candidatus Gastranaerophilales bacterium | reverse complement strand
AAAAAATAGTTCTATAAATTTATTATTGATAAATTTTGTTTCCTTTCCCTTTTTGAAATTACGACTTTGATAGTCGTTTTTTTTTGCACTAATTTACTTGTTAAAAAAAGCAATTTATGCTAAAATTCAGCAAAAAGGAGTGAGTTTATGGGACAAACTTTAGCTGAAAAAATTATATCGGAACATGCAGGGAAAAATGTAAAAGCAGGAGAACTTGTTATCGCAAAGGTCGATGTCTGTGCAGTACAGGATGGCACCGGCCCTTTGACAGTTCAAGAATTTAAAAAATTAGGTAAAAATAAGCTTAACAACCCCGAAAGAACAATTCTATTTATTGACCATGCTTCCCCTAGTCCCAGAAAAGAACTTTCAAATACTCACACAGTTTTAAGAGAATTTTCCAAAGAATACGGTGCGGTTCTTTCTGACGTAGGCGCCGGAGTTTGTCATCAAAGGCTCGTTGAAACATTTGTAAATCCCGGAGAAATTCTTGTAGGAGCAGATTCCCATACCTGCACATCAGGTGCCTTGGGGGCTTTTGCCACAGGTATGGGTTCAACTGATATAGCAGTTGCAATGGCTCTTGGCAAAACCTGGCTTAAAGTTCCTGCAACTTTTAAAATTGAAGTTACAGGTAAGTTTAGAGAGGGAATTTGTTCAAAAGATTTAATGCTTCATTTAATTGGAATGATAGGTGCAGACGGTGCTACATATAAAGCTCTCGAATTTTGCGGAGACACAATTGATAATATGTCAATGTCTGAAAGATTTACACTTGCAAATATGGCTGTAGAAGCAGGAGCAAAGGCAGGACTTTTTGTAGCAGACGAAAAAACAAAAGAATTTTTAAAATCACGTGGGAGAGAAGATAAATTTAGAAGCTTAAAACCGGATAGTGATGCTGTTTATGAACGTATTATAAAAATTAATGCGGAAGATATAGGACATACAGTATCGTGTCCGCATACAGTGGATAATACAAAACCTGTTGAAGAACTAAAAGATGTAAAGGTAGATCAGGTTTTTGTAGGAACATGTACAAACGGCCGAATTGAAGATTTAAGAGTTGTCGCTAAAATATTAAATGGACAAAAAATTAATCCAAATCTCAGAATGTTAATCTGTCCCGCATCAAAAGATGTTTATTTAAAAGCACTTGATGAAGGTTTAATAACTACATTTGTAGAATCAAATGCAACTATATTACCCCCGGGATGCGGCCCTTGTGTGGGCGTTCACGCAGGTACACTCGCTGACGGAGAAGTTTGTCTTGCAACACAAAATAGAAATTTCCGCGGAAGAATGGGCAACGTTGAAGGTTCAATTTATCTGGCATCCCCGTATGTTGCAGCTTATACGGCTTTGCGCGGCTATATTTGTGCCGAATAATTATAATTATCATAAAAAAAATATAATCCATTGGCTATGTAATAAGGAATGAGCATTTCCCGACAAAAATTTCTTACTATAGATGTAAGGAGAATTTTATGTCAGGCAACAAATTACAGTATAAAAAAATGCCTCTGGAAGAACTTGTTGTTTTATCCCAGCAAAATGATTTTAAAGCTCTTGAAGAACTTATAAAACGGGAGCAAAAAAATGTATTTGCAGCGTTTTCCTATCTTTGCCGCGGGAAAGAAAACGTTTCTGATTTAACTCAAGAAGCACTATTGCGCGTTGCCAAAAATATCCAAAATCTTAAAAATCCAAAATTATTTAAAAGCTGGCTAAATCAGATAGTAACCAACCTATTTTATGATGAACTTAGAAAAACTCAAAGAAAGGCCGAAACAGTATCGCTGGATGATGAAACAGAAGATTCACCTCCGATAAAATTTCAGCTTCTTGATAAGAAATGCAAACCGCATGAAAAATGTATTTCATCAGAACTTGAAAGAATTATTAAAAATGCAATTCTTGAATTGCCAGAACAATTCAGGATAGCGATAATTCTGCGCGAACTACAAGGACTTAGCTATGAAGAAATTGCTAAAGCAACACATTCAAGTATAGGCACCGTAAAATCAAGAATTGCACGGGCAAGAGGTAAACTTCAGGAAGACTTAAAAGCATATATATAGGAGAAAGTTTAATGCATAATCAACTTACGTGTGAACAGGTAACAGCACTATTAAATTTTTATATAGAAGACTCATTAAGTTCCAAATTGACAGAATACGTGCGACAGCATCTTGAAAGCTGTCCTGCCTGCATGGAAAAATATCTTCAAATGAAAAATATGCTTAATAAAATTATGGATATTGAAAATGAAGAAATAGAAAATCCTTATGCTACAAAGCAATATGAAGACTTTAAATCAAATCTTTCAGCTTATGTAGATAATGAACTTAATAACTTTGAGAGTATAAAGATAAAGAAAATCGCAATTTCAAATCCTCTTGCAAGGCAGGATCTTGAAAACATTTATACATTCAAAAAACTTTTGCATTCTTCTTTTGAAAAAACTAAAAACGAGCTAAAAAATGACTATTCAAAAAGCACATTATGCCAGCTGAGACATGAAAATACCGATGAAAAAATTCTTGATCCTTTTTATAAATTGACAGCGGCATTTTTTATTATGATAACCTGTATAGTAGCAGGCGTAATAAAAATTCTATACTTTTAGAGAGCCTGAAGAATATTTTGAAGATGAAAGCTTAATATAAGTATCCATAGAAATTCCTCTTGGAGATTTCAATTCACTTGTATCAGTGCCATGCATTTTTGCGATAGCTTTTTTCTGCTGTTTTGAGGCATATTCATTTCTCAATATCGGCGTAACAATGTTACATGAAATAATGGAACCAGCCGTGCTTGCAACAACATCAACCCCGTTTTTAAAAGCCTTATAATCACTTTTTATATCTTGAAAATTAGCCATATTTTCTATATTAAAGCCAATTTTACCAATATGTTCTGAAGAATTAACCCCTTGCTTTGTCAAAAATTCTTTAATTGGTTTGGTCGTTAATTTTCCTGTTGAAACAAGTTTAGATGCCAGGTTCTTAAAGGAACTTGTAATAACATAGAATGAAACGATATTGACAAAAGCATCAGCTGCTTCCTGAGGAATAAGAAATGTTTTCTGCTCAGGAGAAATTTTATCATTGAATACAACAGCAGTTACCTGAGCAAGAGATGACAAAATCCAACCTAAAACGCCTGTATGAACAAGCATTTGACCTGGGTTTTCGCCATACTTTTTATACATTACATTTTTAAAGTCTGAAAATAAATGAGCCGGAGATTTCATTTCTTATCATCCTCCCCATGCTTTATAAATGTATTTGTTAAAAATTTTGTTAAAGGCGCATCAATTAAAAAGTTAGTAAACATCATAACTACTAATGCTACAACAGTCCCAATTGCATTACGATATTGCAGAAAGGCATCTGATGTGTTGTCTTTAGCATTCTTTGGAGTAAAAATAGTTTTCCATTTGGGAACATCTTTACCTGGCATCTGGGATAACGCCTTAATCCCCTTTATACAACCCTTTCTTATAAAATATCCCGTAAAGGTTCCTGCAATAATTTTGGCAATAGTTCTTGCAACAGAAACCTTTCTTGTCTTTTCGTCAACATTTTTATTGCTGGCATCAATAAAAGGCTGGGACATCAAAGCAGAGGCACCCAAAATTAATCTTTGTTCTGCAGAAGAAATCTTTTCTCCCGTCGTTTTAATACCCTTTATAATTTTTTCATTGGAATAAACAGACTCCGGAACTACGTCCAAACCCTTTTGTTTTGCACCGCGATAGGCACTTACTGCACCTTTATACAGCGGGGTATTCATAATATATGTTCTTATACCTGATAGCGCCATGTTTCTACCCAAATCTATAAAGCACGTAAAGGTAAATAATTGCTCTAATATCCTTATATATTAATAAAGATTTACAATTGCGAATACATATTATATCAAATATAAAAAAAATACCAGATTAAAGTTTTGCACCCTTTGGAACAACAGTAACGCCATTTGGAGATACATGAAATCCGCGTTTAATATCCTCTTCATGATTAAATCCTATACGAGAATGCGGAGGCACTATAACATTTTTATCTATGATAGCCCTCTTAATCTTTGAATGACGTCCAATCTCTACATTTTCCATCAAAATACTTTCAGAAACCTGAGAATAACTGTTTACTTTAACTTTAGGTGAAAGAATACATCTAGATAAACCTCCGCCAGAGACAATACATCCCTCTGATACCATAGAGTTTGTTGCCATTCCGACTCTTTCCCCCTCAGCCCAAATAAACTTTGCGGGCGGATAGTTATAATTAAACGTTCTCAAAGGCCAATCCTGAGAATATAAATTAAGTTCAGGATCGTATGAAAGCAAATCCATATTTGCCTGCCAGTAAGCGTCAATACTACCTACATCACGCCAGTAACCACGCTCAGTATCAGTCATTCCCGGGAATGAATTATCATTAAAGTTATAAATATAAATTTTTTTACCTTCTTTCAAAAGCATAGGAATAACATTTTTGCCGAAATCATGACTTGAGTCTTTTATTTCTTCATCCCTGTTTAATGCATCAAGAAGAATATTTTTATTAAAAATATAATTTCCCATTGATGCAAGACACATATCAGGATTACCAGGTATTGATTTCGGTTTGTCCTTTGGTTTTTCAACAAAATTTATAAGCTTCCAATCATCATCAACTTCTATAATTCCAAATTCCGAGGCCTCATCAATAGGAATAGGAATAGCAGAAATTGATAAATCAGCACCCTTTTCTTTATGAAAATCAAGCATCTGTGAAACATCCATCTTGTATATATGATCACCGCCAAATATACAAACATAATCGGGATCTTCATCAGTTATATGAAACACATTCTGATAAATTGCATCTGCTGTTCCTCTATACCAGTCAGAACCTGTTCTCATCTGAGCAGGAGCCAAATCTACATATTGATTTAGAAAAGGAGATAAAGCCCAGCCGCGTGTAATATGTTTATTCAATGAATCTGATTTATATTGAGTCAAAACCTTTATTTTGAAAAAACCTGAATTAATAAAATTATTCAACACAAAATCAATAATTCTGTATCTTCCGCCAAAAGGCACTGCAGGTTTAGCTCTATCCTTTGTTAAAGGATATAATCTTTTCCCTTCACCGCCTGCCAAAATCATAACCAAAGCATCATCAATAGACATGTCTTGAACCCCTTTTCTTCATGCCTATTATACATCAATACAAAATAACAGTCCACAAATTTAAGGAAGATTTTTAAAATAATTCGGATCCGACAATGCTTTATAGGTACAACCTATACCATTTTCAGCAGCCAATGAACTTTTTGAACAGTAAACATTTTCATCGGAAAAATAAGTTCCTTCCGTTCCCATTGGAATAAGTTTTCCGTCATCGTTAATTTCAAACGTAAACAGGTCATGCCCCCATGCGTTAGGTCTTCGCTGAAAGCCGTTTACATCCACCGATATATAAATTCTATAACGCCCGTCAAATAAATAATGGTTATTTTCAAGGATTATCATACTTCCATCAGTTAATATAAACTGGCCATCATCTAAAGAATTCGTAGATACATCCCGAGACTTGTTATAAGTTTTGTAAGTTGCTGATGCGTCCTGGACAGATGTTGGATTTGGAACACAGGAACCAAATTCGGTTCCGAGACCGCAATCCTTTAAAACATTCATGTACTTCATCAATTTAGGTTTCAACTCACGGTTCCCCAAATTTAACGGAGAAACCGGTTCTCCATCCTCAAGAGCAATTCTGATGAGTGCCTGCTGGATTACTGAAAGATTTTTCTTTAATGAAACTTCAAGCTCTTTAGCCTGTTTATTAGCAATAAGAGCAGGTAACGTCAATGCCGCAACAACCCCTATAATCCCAAGAGTAATAATCACTTCAGCCAATGTAAACGCTTTGATTTTCATATTTAAAATTCCTCTCTCTAAAATAATTATAGCATATTTTACGTATTGATAGTACGTATAATTAATAAATCTTTACGTATAAACTGTACGTATGAATTCTGGGTTCTACAAAATATTAGGACAAAATATTAAACAAAGACGCAAAGAACTGGGGCTTACGCAGCAACAACTGGCAGATAAAATTAATATCAGCCTTAATTTTATGGGAAAAATTGAAGTCGCTTTTTCAAAACCTTCGCTTGATACGCTTATAGAACTTGCAGAAGCATTAAATACAACCGTTTCAGAATTAACGAAGCTCTAATGACAACCACCGCATCCACCACACGAGTTTGGACAGTCATTTGAACTTATTAAGTCAGAAAAATCAAATACTTCATCTTTTAGCAATTTATCTATAACAACAGGATACAACTTACATTCAACATCATAAATAGCCGATTTAAATTCATCAAAATGAGTCAAATTGCTTATTAACACGGGGTATTGCGCAATTATTTTTTCATCACTGTCATTTGCTTTAATGGAATGAACAGTAACACCGGAAACCTTTACTCCAGCCATAAAAGCACGTTCAATAGCATCTTTTCCTTTAAAAGCCGGAAGCAGAGAAGGATGAATATTTATAAATTTGCCCGTTTCCAGAATATCAGGACTTAACTCATTCCTATAATCGCAAAGAGCAATCAAATCAAAATCATGTGAAGAAAAGTATTCAAAAGATTTTTCAAAAGACAAATATTTTACATCTATCCCTAAATCCTTTGCTTTCAAATAAAAATTACAATGTTCATCATCAGATAAAACTGATATTTGAACATAAACATTATTAAAATATTTTATTAAAGATTCAAGCAAAAATGAATCAGCAGAACCAAGAAGCGCAAGTTTTTTCATAATATTCCTCCAAAATTTAATATCAAGATTATAAAATATCCCCCATTGTTAATGCAATTTTTTTATTTTTATGTTCCAGCACAAGCTCTCCCAAATTATTTATATCTGTTGCTTTTCCGCATTTCTTTTCATTAAAAATATTTACACAAACCTCTTTACCTAAAAATTTACAAGCATTTAGATAGTCATGCCTAATAAGCAAAAAACCTTTATTCAAAAAAGACTCATAGTCTTTTAAAAAAGCACTCAAAAGTTTTTCGGTAAAAAGTTTTTTATCCTCGTATTCTCGTCCTAATTCTATATTTAAAGAAGTTGCCTTTTTATCCTTAATTAATAACAAATCATTCTTTTGAGCATTCAAATTAACACCTATACCCAAAACCAAACCTTTAAATGTATTTTTGGACATAACCGTTTCACACAAAATACCGGCTATCTTTTTATCACCAATTAAAACATCATTAGGCCATTTTATAGAAGGTTCAAGACTGTAATCTTTCAGAACATGGCATAAAATAACAGATAAATATTGTGTTAAACAGGCATAAACCTGTTTAAAATCTTTAGAAGGCTTCAAAATAATGGATAAGAAAAGGTTTCCCTCACCCAAATCAACCCATTTTCTGCCATATCTGCCCCTTCCGTCATTCTGAACAGAAGCAGAAATAACTGTTCTATCATCAAAATTATCAAAATTTCTTTTTGCATAAGAATTTGTTGAATCAATTTCATCTAAATATACAATGTTCATATTTACCTCTCAAAAGCAGATTACACAAGTAATTTTAGAACAAACAAAAAAAAATTTGCGATTTTTTTTTTACCGAGTTACAATAAATTCGTAAGGGAGAGTATTTAACATGGAACATTGGATTTACACCTTGAACTTAGGAGGGCATGCTATAAGCATAAATCTTGATACCATATTTACTATGTGGTTTGCTATGGCTGTCGTAATAATTTTCGGCATACTTGCAACAAGAAATTTGTCTCTTGTCCCCGGTAAGCTTCAAGCAGTATCAGAAAGCATAATGAAATTTTTCTATGGAACACTTGATACAATGGTAGAAAATGACAACAGAAAACATGTTCCTCTTGTTGCCTCTTTGTTTTTATTCATTGTTACAGCAAATCTAATGGGACAGCTTCCGCTAAGGATAATACATCTCAAAAACGGCGGAGAACTTGCATCTCCTACTAATGATATTAATTTAACTGCCGCTATGGCAATTATAGTATTAATATATTATGTATTTATGGGTATTCGTGCAAAAGGCCCTAAATTCTTCTTACACGAATTAAGTTTTACGGGAATTGTTATGGCTCTTGTAGAATTACTTGAAATGTTTACAAGGCCGTTAAGCCTTGCAATCCGACTTTTTGCCAACATATTTGCAGGCGAAATTCTTGTATCAATTGCATTAGGCGGATTGGCATATTTTCTGCCGCTTCCGATAATGCTTTTTGAAATACTTGTTGCATTTATACAGGCAACAGTATTTATGATGCTGACGATAGCTTATATCGGCTCGGCAACCGGTGAAGAACATTAGTTACTTTGATAAAAAGTATTTAAATAAAGGAGAGAAAAAATGGTAGACACAGCTACAATTTCACAAATGGCACACTTAGGTGCAGGTATTGCAATCGGTTTTGGTGCAGTAGGCGCAGGACTTGGTATCGGTTTTGCAACAAAAGGTTTGATGGATGCAGTTTCAAGACAGCCTGAAGTGGCAGGTAAAGCTTTTGGTTTCTTCCTGCTTGGTGCAGCATTATCAGAAGCTTGTGCTTTGTATGCATTCGTTATCGCTTTCTTATTATTAGACAAGTAATCTGAGAATAAACAATGGAATTTAATGTAAAATTTTTAGTATCAGCAATAAGTTTTATTATTTTCACGGTTATCATGAATATAATATTCTATAAACCGATTGAAAAAATCATGGATGAACGTCAGAGATTCATTAATGAGGCAAAAAGTGATGCCCTTAATTCAAACGCAAAAGCTGATGAAATTCTCAAAGACAGAGATACCAGATTGAATAAATCAATAGCTGACTCTAAAAAACTTGTTGCAGAAAAAGTTAACAAAGCAAATGAAAATTCCAAAGCTTTAACAGGACAAGCTAAACAAAAATCTCAGGAAGAAATCGCTTCTGCCAAGTCAAATCTTCAAAATGAAGCTCATAACGCAACAGAAGAACTAAAGTCAAGAGTTAAAGATTTGGCAGAAGTAATATCTTCCAAAGTAATGGGAATTGATACAAAAATTGAAAATCCCGACATTGAACTTGTAAACAGGATATTGAATTAATATGAACGAATTGGCAAATTTTTGGAACTTAATAGTAGAATCTAATACTTTTAACTTTGCGGTATTATTAATAATTTTTGCGGTTTTATACAAAAAATTAAATGTATCGGCAGGAGTTGAAAAGATTAAACAGGATATTATAAATACCATTAATAATGCAAAATCAGAACGTGAAAATGCTAAAAATAAACTTTACGATGCTGAAAAATCAATTGAACATATTGATGAAGATATTAAACAAAGACTTAATGAAGCTTCAAAAAGAGGAGACGGGATTGCCAAACAAATATTAACCAATACTGAAGAACAGGTTAAATTAATTGAAAAAAATATATCAAGAGTTATTAACGCTGAAGAAAAAACATTATCAGCAAAAATGACGGAAAAAACTTTAAACGCATCAATAGAACTTGCTAAAGAACATATTAAAAATGCAATAAAAAATAACCCGGATTTACATAACAAGTTTATTGATGAAAGTATTGAAAATATAGACAAGGTGTAATCTTATGATTAACGGTAACGAAAAACAAATATCTACATCAGCAAAGAATTATGCGGATTCTTTAATAAAAGTCGGCAAAGATGGTGTTATGACTTATGAGGCCATCTTACATGATTTGAATACAGTTAAAGAAATTACCTCGGAATCCGGCGAACTAGTTAATGTAATGGAAAACCCTGCCATTTCTATTAATACAAAAAATGAAATTTTGGACAGCGTTTTTTCCAATCAAATTAGCGATAAAATTATTAATTTTCTGAAAATATTGATAGAGAAAAAAAGATTTAATGAATTAAATCAAATTATTCAATGTTTTGCAGTTGAAGTCGATGATATAAACAATATTAAACGCGTAGAAGTCGTCTCAGCAATTGAGCTTACTGACGATAGAAAACAAAGATTAACAGAAAAATTAACAACAAAGCTGAATAAACAGGTAAGCATAAATTGGACACTGGACAACGATATTATCGGAGGGCTGATTATAAAAATTGATGATGATGTCATTGATAACAGCCTGAAAAATAAATTAGAAAATTTAAGTAAAAATATAATATAAAGGGGAAATTATGGCACTTATTAAACCTGATGAAATCAGTTCTATAATTAAAAGCAAAATCGAAAACTATGACCTTCAATCAGAAGTATCAAATACAGGTACTGTTATTGAAGTCGGTGATGGTATTGCAAGAATTTACGGACTGAGAAATGTAATGGCAAGTGAACTTGTTACTTTTGAAGACGGAAAAAATACCTTGGGGATTACAATGAACCTTGAAGAAGACAACGTTGGTGTTGTAATTCTGGGTGAATATACCCAAATTAAAGAAGGTATGACTGTAAAAACAACCGGACGTATTGCATCTGTTCCGGTAGGAGACGCTCTAATCGGAAGAATTGTTGATCCGACCGGTAAACCAATTGACGGAAAGGGTGAAATCGAATCAAATAAAACCCGTCCGATTGAAAGAGTTGCACCCGGTATTGTTGCAAGAAAATCTGTTCATCAGCCTTTACAGACAGGTTTAACAGCTATTGACGCATTAACACCTATAGGCAGAGGTCAGCGTGAATTAATCATTGGAGATAGACAGACCGGTAAAACTGCTATTGCAATAGATACAATTATCAACCAGAAGGGGCAAAACGTAATTTGTATTTATGTTGCAATAGGGCAAAAAGCATCAACAGTTGCTCAAATTGCAAAAACATTGGAAGAACACGGTGCAATGGAATATTCAATCATTGTATCTGCAACGGCAAATGAGGCTGCTCCGCTTCAATATATTGCTCCGTTTGCAGGGGTTGCAATTGGTGAAGAATTTATGGAACAGGGCAAAGATGTTTTGATTATCTATGACGATTTGTCAAAACACGCTCAGGCTTACCGTGCAATGAGTTTGCTTCTAAAAAGACCGCCGGGACGTGAAGCTTATCCGGGAGATGTATTCTACCTGCATTCAAGGTTACTTGAACGTGCCGTTAAACTTAATGATGAACTTGGTGGCGGCAGTATTACAGCATTACCTATTATCGAAACACAGGCAGGAGACGTATCCGCTTATATTCCGACAAACGTAATCTCAATTACTGACGGACAGATTTTCTTGGAATCAAACTTGTTCAATTCAGGTGTAAGACCGGCAATTAACGCAGGTATTTCAGTATCACGTGTAGGTGGTGCGGCTCAAACCAAAGGTATTAAACAGGTTGCAGGAAAATTAAGACTTGACTTAGCTCAATTCAGAGAATTGGAAGCTTTCGCTCAATTCGCATCGGATCTTGATCAAACAACAAAAAATCAGTTATTGAGAGGTGAAAAGTTGACTGAAGTTCTGAAACAGCCTCAATATAATCCTTTAAGCGTTGCAGAACAGGTAACATTGCTTTATGCAGCTAACGAGGGTGTACTTGATGATATTCCAAATACAGATATTGCGAAATTCAAAAAAGAATGGGTTGCATACCTGAACACAAATATGCAGGATCTTGTTTTAAGACTTAATGACGGTGCAAAACTAGAAGATACTGATAAAGAACAGTTGAAACATGCACTGGAAAACTTCAAAAAAACATTCTAACGTAAACCAAAGAAAGGATAGCTTATAAAAAAGTCAGCATATAATAAAAGTGTCTTGTGGGCTTGTTGTAAGCTATGGTATAAAAAATGGCTAACTTAAAAGATATAAAAAACAGAATACAGAGTGTTAAAAGTACGCAAAAAATAACACGGGCAATGAAAATGGTTGCGGCTGCCAAAGTAAAAAAAGCAGAAAATACCGTTAAAGCATCTCGTCCGTTTACCTATGAACTGACTGATATGTTTAAGAAACTTCTTGCATCAGTCGGAACATACAGCGCACAAAGCCTTAAAATAAAATCTGCAGTTGATAATTACCCTGAACTTTTACAGGTAAGAGAAATCAAAACGGTCGGGCTTCTTGTTATCACCTCAAATAAGGGGCTTGCAGGAGCTTATAATGCTAATATCGTAAGAAAGACTATACAAACAATAAAAGAATACCAATCTCAAGGTATTAAAACAATATTATTTGTCGTCGGCCAAAAAGGTATTTCAACATTAAAGCGTAAATGCAAAGATCTTGACTGCGAAATAGCAAAAACATATCTTGGGGTTGCAAACGATCCGTCTGGTGAGGGTGCAAAAATTATAATAGAAGATATCGCTGAGTATTTTGTTTCACATCAGATTGACAAAATTGAAGTCATAACAACAAGATTTAAAAATATGATGAGCTATTTTGTTGAAAATTGGACAATATTACCATTAAAAGGTTTACACGATGATGAAGAAAAGCTTCATGATAATGTAATAGACCCGCTAATGGAATTTATGCCTGATATGCATAATATTTTACAAAAAGTTGTTCCAATGTATATGACAAATATATTATACCAATCTTTATTGGAAGCTCAAGCCAGCGAACTTGCAAGCAGAATGACAGCTATGTCAGCTGCAACAAGTAACGCGGAAAAAATGATTAATGAGTTGTCAGTTGAATATAACAAAACAAGACAATTTGCAATAACTCAGGAAATTATTGAGGTAGTTTCAGGGGCAAATGCACAACTCGGCTAAACAATATTTTTAAAATGGAGCTTAATTCTAAACATGTGCTAGAACTGTTGAGAGTCAGATGTCGATCTGACATTCAACATGTTAGCATATTTAGTACAAACTGCAATATAAATATTGACAAATTTATAAAAATAAGAAATAATTAAAATATAGTTTTTTAATATTTAAGGAGGCAAAAATTATGGATTTAAGAGAGCTTAGAATTGCCCCCCCCCCGCAAAAGTCGCACAGGGCAAGGAATTAAACGCTTTTACATTAGCTAAAGGGGCTACGCAGATAAACACCTCTAAAAATATGCATTGGTTCGCTTTTACCTTGGCAGAAGTATTAATCACACTCGGAATTATTGGCATTGTCGCGGCTATTACAATGCCTGCACTAATACAAGATACTAAAAAACAGCAGGCAAGTTCAAGACTAAAAAAATTCATTTCTGTAATAAATCAGGCACTAATATCTGCCGAACTTGATTATGACAGGAGTATAGGAGAAATGGACAGCTCTGATGCCTCATACGATTTTTTAAGTACCTATATAAAGCCATATGTAAAAAGTTTTGAAATAGAAAAAAGACAACTTCTAAATAAAAACATGGCAACGTTACGTTTTACGGATGGTTCACAAATGAGTATAAAAATAGGCACCTGCTACGATATTTACTATGATATAAATGGAGAAAAATTTCCTAATGAACTTGGGCGAGATATATACGCTTTCATTTTATGCAGAAAAAAGGAACCTGTAATGTAGACAGTAATCAAGTCAGGGCATTCTATTGCGTAACTTCAGGAACAGAATATCCTACAAGAGAAGAATTTATTGATCAATGTAAAAGAGGAGGCATATCTTGCAGTACACTGCTCGAACAAAATCAGTATGAATTTCCAAAAGATTACCCTAAACGGTTGTAACTGAAAAATTAATACAAAATATTAATCAGTATTTTTACATTTGACTGCTTAAGAAAGCCAGATTATCAGGTTTAATCATAGCCTGATATTGTTCATTTTGAGAAGGAGCAACTGTTTCTTGCTTAGCTTTTTCTGCAGCAATTCTGGCCTTACGTCTTTCTTCAGACTTATTAGTCATATAAATGTTAAGTTTTGGAATACCAACACCCAAAACAAGTCCAGAATACAAGTAACCGGCTACCTGAGCTATATTCAATGCCCACAACTTACCTTTTGTTTCTTTTCTTATAGCTTCACTGACCTGAGAAGACGATAATTTCTTCATAAGCTGCTTAAATGTGAGAGCCTTTCCGTTTTCTATAGGATTGATACCGGCAGCCTTCAAACCTCTATGCAAAACTTCATCTCTAGAAACCATAGGAGCCTTTATAATTTTATTAAAGAAGCCCTTACCATGTTCTTTTTCACTATAATTCAAAAGATTTTGATCAATTGCATTAGCAGTCATTTTAGCAACAAAATTACCAAGTACCAGCCAGTTAAAGAATCCTAAAACATCCTTTACAACAGCTTCTCTAAGCTCATCTTTATCACGGGCCACTAAAAATCTAGACATAATTGTAACACCGTAAATAAATTTAAACTGATCTAATGTCGGAACAAGACCTTTAAATTGTATTTTCTTTAAAATACCTTTAACACCGCCGTCAAGACCAATAGTAGATACAACGGCACCGCCAAATAATGCAGCAGCACCTGCCTTTAATGCCTTAAATGCACCTGAGTTATCTTTTTCTCGTCCTTCAACTCCAACAAATCCGTCGCTTCCGGTTTTCTTTTTGGTTAAATAGATATTCAAAGGCTGAATTGACATACCAACTGCAGAAGCAATTCCTATACCTAAAAGCGAACGTCCCAGATTCATGTGTTTTAAATCTGCAAGGAATTTATTATCTTTCAATTCTTTTGCAAAAGAATTTGCAATATTTTCATTCTTATTAACAAAAGTCCTTGAAACATTATATATACTTTCAACAAGATTTTCTATAGAAGAAGTTTTCTGATCCTTAGCAAGTCTAAATGTATTTTCAGAACCTGTTGCATGAGTAATTACTGAATGAGCATAGGCTTTTAAATCCTTTGATATTGTAACGGGAGCATTATCCTTGCTCAGCACTTCACTAAATTTATTAACAACATCTTTTAGATTATTTTCAGGAATTTTAATCCAATCATCACCAACGCGTGTTTCTGCAGAAGAAAATACTTCATTCAAATAAGCATTTAACGGCTCCTTGTTCCCTGCTTTAATCTGCTTATCCCAAGCCTTTCCTAAAAGTTCAAGGGTATCATCATCAACAAACACCTTTTGGGCCTTAATACCGTATTTTTTATTCAAAGCTGTAGCAAGAGCCATACCAGCAACAGTACCATAAACACCGACCAAAGAATGGTTAGCAGTACCTGAACCTTCTCTGCGGACCGTTTCCATACCGGCTGCAGGACCTCTGTTGTGTAAATCAATTGCCGACCGGGGTATAACCATAGAACACAAGTCAACACCATTTGCACCCCAGGCCTGATTTGTTTCCAAAAATCTTAAGCCCGTTGTTACGGCATCAAATGCACCTGTAAATTTTACATTATCTTTATTATATTGTTTTCTTTCTATTTGCGGGGTAGTTTGTTGAATTTTCATAATTATCTCCTTACGAATTGAAAAATGATTTAAACGCTGTATTATCTTTTATCAAAGATTTTGAGAATTCATCATTAGATATTGAGGATAAACTCTCAGTTGAACCCGACTTCTTGGATGATCGTTCTCCGGAAGTCGCGGCCGCGTTTAAAGAGGCGGAACTATTCTGCTTTTCCGCTTCCTGCTTCGCAAGTTCTGCTGCATGTTTTTTATTTGTTTTCGACCTAGTGTATAATGGGATGAATACTCCTAATGCCAACAATGAGAATACAATATTTCCTATCTGACAAATTGTTCTCAAACGTTTATCATTATGAGTAGCAAGTTCATCTGAAGATTTAAGAGATGTATGTTTTGCCCAGTGCCAAAATCTTTTCATAAGACTTGCATCTTTACCCGGTGCATCTTTCAATCTGTTTATAAGATGAACGCCTTTATCTTTGTTTTTATGTTCAAGATAAGTTGCTATACCCTTAGCAACATAATCTCCAAGAAAATAAAAACTTGAAAAAGTAGCAATATCACGAACCGTAGCTTCACGTAATTCATTTTTATCTTCAGAAGCTCCCATACGGCTTGCAAATGTTGCAGTTGATATTATTCGTGCCTGATCCATTGTAGGGAAAATCCCCTTAAACTGGAATATATTTTTTAATACAGGTCTGTCCATAAACATAGAAAGACCACATACGCCAAGCATTGAACCAATGGAAATAAATTTTTGAGCCAAAAGTTCATGTTTTTCCTTTGGAGTCAATTCTTTATGTTCAGTATCTTTATTAAAATCCTTATAAATCGGTGCACCTTTTCGACCGGACGTTTTACGTGTAATCCATCTGTTAATAGGCTGCATAGAAATTGCAAGAGGAATAATTATTCCCAAACCGCCGATACTTTTCCAATTTACAAGTTTTTTAGCTTTATTAAAATATTTTGTAAGCTTATCTGCATCGTTAATATTTTCTTTTATAACCCCTCGGAGCATCTTAACTGTATCTTCACAGAGAGATTCAAGATTATTAGAGAAATACCCCTTATCGCCGTGAAATTTTATGTTTTCAGCGACCAGAGTTTCTTCTACAATATCACGATAAGCCTTTTTGAATTGTTTAGAACTGTATTTATCAGAAGTAGTTAGTTTTACAAATTCATTTACAGCATTATGAACCTTTTCGTTTCCAATCTTGCCGACAAAATTCCCGTTTGCATCTTTCTGAATTCCTAAGACTTCATCAAAGAATTTTGTCTTATATCCATCAACACCTGAAAGACTTCCAAGTTCATTTCTGAAAGTATTATAAATTCTTTCTTCCTGAGTTGCACCTTTTGCATCAGAATAAAATTTGTGAATTTTATCTATTGAATCACCATTTGCCCAAGTATTAATAAGGTTTGATTTTTTAAACCCGCCCATAATAGGACGCTGTAAAAGTGAAGCAACTCCCATAACAATAAAGCTCGGGATTAAACAATTGACTACAAGTCCGGAAGATTCACGCCTAAACGCTTCAAATCCAGCATAACTGTTTGATTCTTTAGTTTCAACAATAGTACGAGGAATAATAGCGGTAGATAAATCAAGCACAGAAACATTAACCATCGGCTGTTTTTCACACTGCTGAACAAGTAATATTGGTAAATCAGCAAGTCCGCCTTTAAATGCCGGATTTTTTTGCGCATTATTATCCCTTTGCGGGGTATTCTTTTTATCTACACTTACTAAACTAACTTTTTCTAACATAATATAGTCTGGTCTAAAACTTCACACCTATTATAACAATTACACAATTATATTAAAAGCACTGCATAAAAAAAATTGCCCTCAACAGTTCAAATGTTAAGGAGATATTAAGAGTGAATTTTGATTTTTTTATTAAAAATAGATAAATTTTAGACAAAAATTTTATTTTTTTTAATAAAAACTCTAAAATAAATAATCAAAATCTATAAAATTTAAAAAAATTTTTTATAAAAATTTTGTAAATAATTGTAACAATTACGCTTAATATTCAAGCAAAGTATAGACATTATATATATTAAACAAATTTTTTGACAAATTCAACAGCATGGTCTCTGGTCAAAACATCACCCGAAATCTGTGCTTCATGCAAAGCCTCCATTATTTCTCCTAATTTTTTTGAAGGTTTTATATTTAATATTTTCATAACATCATTTCCGTCTAAAAGCTTTGGAAGAGGCTTTAATGTTTCTCTGGTCTCTAAATAAAATCTTAAAAGCATATTTAAAGAAGTAATATTTCTTTCAACAATTTCATCAGAAATTTCAGTACCTCGTGCGGATAATCTGTCGGCCTGAGCCAAAATTATTGCATCAATTGAATTTTTATCCATTTTCCGAACATAACGCATCATAATTTTTTCGGTAATTTGAGGAGAAGTCATAACATGTGATGGATAAATATGATATTTTATCATTGATGAAATATAATCAATCTGCTTATTTGAAAAATGCAAATCTTTCAATATCTTAACCGACATTTTAGCACCTACATCATCGTGTTTTATAAATCTATGCTTTCCCTCTTCAATAGTCCAAGTCGAAAATTTTCCAATATCGTGCATAAATGCAGCAAGCTTTAAATGCGCAAGTCTTGAAAAACCGCCAAAATCAATACATTCAAGATGCTCTCTTACTTCATCAATTGCATTATTATACAAATTTTGAACTTGTTTTACTGTTTCAATAGAATGATGAAACAAATCCAGATGATGATGAGAATTTGGCGGAACCTGTTTTAATTCTTTAACGAAAGGAAAAATTTCTTCCAATAACCATGTTTTATTCATATTTTCAAGTGCAATATGAGCATACTCCCCGCTAAAAAGTTTTAAAATTTCATAATTAATTCGCTCAACAGCAGGTTTATGAATCAAATCTGAATACTTACAAACAGCATTAATAGTTTCAGGAGCAAGCTGAAAACCGTACAATGCCTGAAACCTATACACTCTTAATAGTCTTAACGGATCATCCACGAAATTAAGTTCATTAACATAATTAATGCATTTATTTTTTATATCAGTTACACCGCCGGATATATCAATAACTTCACCTGTTCTTATATTTACGGCAATAGCGTTGATAGTTAAATCACGACGCATTAAATCTTTTTCTATTGAATCTCCGACAGGATTTGTTACATCAATATAGTTAACTTTATCTGGTAAAACCAGCCTGTAAATTTTATTTTCTTCATCAAGCGGAACAAATGTTGCATTAAATAAATCCGAAAGCTTAAGAGCAAATTGCCTTGCATCCTCATCCATAACTATGATATCCCGGTCAGTACTTTCAAGTCCCATATAATAATCTCGAACAGTACCGCCTACAAGATAAATTTCATTTTCAAATTTATCAGTAATCTTTGATAAAATTTCATCAGACTTAATTTTTTCTATAATTTTCGAATTCATAAATCACGTTTCCTAAAGCAACAGTAACAGCCGTATCAGCCTTTAAAATAAGATTTCCGAGAGTCAGCATTGTAATATCATTATCCCTAAAAAGTTTAAACTCTCGTTCCGAAAAGCCGCCTTCAGGGCCTATAATAACAAGAAATTTTTCTTCTTCTTGAATAGGCTTTGCATAACAGTAATTATGCAGTGTAGATGCAGCTAACCTTTCGCAGAAAGCAACAATTCTGTAACCTTCATCTTTTAATTTTATAATATTTTCAAGATTAGTCAACCCGTAACATGTGGGAACATACGCCCTTTCACATTGTTTAGAAGCTTCAAGCATAATTCGCTGCCATTTGGGAATTTTCTTTTCGATAACAGATGGATTAATAGCACAATTATCAGTGTAAACAGGATATACACCATCCGCACCGAGTTCGGTTGCTTTTTCAATAAGTTCTGACTGAGCATCACTCCTGAGCGGGCTTTGTGCAAGATATAATCGAAAATCAAGCCTTCTATCAGAGTGGTAACTATTTTCAACATTAACTGTTATCTTTCCGTTTAAAATTTCATCAACAACAGTTTCGTATTGAATTTGATTTTCGTCAATTAAAAGTAGTTTTTCACCTTTTTTAGTTCGCAGCGATTTAACAATATGATTAAAATTATCTTTATCTGATATAACTATTTTATTATCACAGACATCTTTAGAACTTATAAAAAAATGCGGCATAATAGCTCCTTTACAATAATAATTTTACTATAAACATAAATATTTATCTCTCTTAAGAGAGATAAATATTCGCTGTTAGAGGGCAAGAAGATAAGAGGGCAGGCTATCTTCGGTGAGCATAGCTCACAAAAAATATATACCCTCGCCCCTTGGATGGAGAGGAGTAGGGTGAGGGGTAAAATCATTAGATACTGAAACAAGTTTAAAAATGTCATATAGCGAGTACACACGTTTTGGGTTGAGTTTAGCAGTAATTATCTAAAATTTTTCGTGCGCTTTGCGTACAAAAATAGCTTGCCCTCGTATCATCTTCTCTTAAAGAGAAGATGATACTAATAATCTAGTTTATGTAAACATTGTAAATAAAATGATAGCAAAAATTTTAATTTTGAAGTATTATAAAAGTAACAAAGGGGATTTATAATCGTGGAAAAAACTTTAAACAATGATATGATAATAGGAATACCTCGCGGCATGTCCTTCTATCACAATTATCCGTTTTATTACGGATTTTTTACAGATTTAGGGATTAAAATAGTATTATCAGACCCGACAACAAAACAAACAATGTCTAATGGGTCATCTCTTGTTGTAACAGAAACATGTCTGCCCATAAAAGTTTATATCGGACATGTTTTGAATTTGATAGATAAAGGTATCGATAAAATATTTGTACCTTCTATTCAATCAATTGCCCCTAAAATTTACAACTGTTCAAAAATAAGGGGATTACCTGATCTGGTAAGAAATGTTGTAAAAAAAGATTTTACAATGATAGAAGCTACCCTTGATAAATCAGAAAAAAATCAGGGGATTTACGAATTTTTGAAAGAAATGGCTGCTCCGTTTGGAATTACGGATATGGAACGTATTAAAAAGGCATCAAAAGCAGGCTGGAGAACTTATAACAACTTCCATATCATGTCAAAATCCGGTATGAGCTATAAAAAGGCAATGAATTATGCTTTGCAGGGAAAAGTTTTCATTGAAAACCAGACCAAAGAATATCCAATTTCAATTGCGTTAATATCACACGGATATAATATTTTCGATGAACGTACTTCAATGAAAATTTTTGATAAGCTTGAAAATATGGATGTAAAAGTTTATTCATCATTACAGCTCTCAAATGAACAGATGGATGACGGAATAAAAGCTCTCGGACAGGAAATGTACTGGGCAAACGAACGTGAAATGACAGGTGCTGCAGGGCATTACCTTAAAGACACAAAAATTGACGGTCTTATCACACTTACTGCGTTTGGATGCGGCCCCGACTCTTTGATGATAGAAAGAATTACACGTCAGGCAAAACGCTTCAATAAACCGCTTTTAAATCTAACAATTGATGAACAGACAGGTGAAGCCGGATTTATCACGCGTTTGGAAGCATTTGTTGATATGCTTTTCCGCAAAAAACGAGCAAAAATAATAAATAAAATAGAAATTAACGGGGAAAGCTCGTATATTCCAAATACAAATTACATAGAAACTAAAAAATAAAAAAGGCTCATAAGAGCCTTTTTTATTTAATAAAATTAAAACGGATAATCTCTTTCCATAGACCAGCCGGCCTGCATAATCCGCGCAGCACACATATATCCATCGCTTGTATTAGAACATTCTCTCTTTAACTCATCTACAGATTTGTCATAACCATAAGGCAAAATACCTTTACCATTCACTCTTAAGAAAAAGAAAACATCATTTCCAAATCTGTTCGGGAGTTTAGAGCCGTTTAAGTCAACAAGAATACGCCTGTCAGATTGGCTATACCCTGAACTTGTTATAATCATTACAAAAGTACCATCATTTAGATGTATCATTACACGAGAATTTGCAGTTCCAGCATTTTGATCAACGTAGTAACCATCACTATTTTTGTTAGTTTTAAAAAAAGGAGTTAACTTCCCATAACCGCATTCCGAATAATTATAACAGCGAACGGGCTCTTGTAAATAAGGTTTCCAATAGGTATCATAATAATTAAAAGCAGTCTGCGGAGTAATTTCATCCCACTCCGTTCCATCCCCGTAATCTGCTACTGCGCGATTGTAAGCCTGCCCCAAAACGGAATAAACCTTTTTCAATTGCTGTAGAGACTGCTGCCTTTTGTAATTACCGATTAAAGCCGGCATCGTAAGAGCCGCAACTACTCCAATAATTCCCAGAGTAATTAGAACCTCGGCCAAAGTAAATCCATTATTTTTCATATTAAAACCTCTTATTATATGATGTGCTATATCTCAATAATAACAGATTTTTTTACATTTTTCAAGCCCCAAAACTCCTTCTACAGGCTTAAAATTGCCCCCCCCCCGACGTTGTAAAATCTTTTCATAAATCCTCCTTTCTCTCTATTTTTTTATTATAACAAATATGATAATAAAAAACAATAAAAAAAGAGGTATTTTAAACCTCTTTTTTTTATTATATAAATCTGATTAAACTTTTCTTTTTCTTGCAGCTTCAGATTTGCGTTTTCTTTTTACGCTTGGTTTTTCGTATCTTTCACGTTTTTTTACTTCTGAAAGGATACCGGCTTTTTGAATTTTTTTCTTGAAACGTCTAAGAGCGCTTTCAATAGATT
>CALUVX010000060.1 GCA_944324295.1 Candidatus Gastranaerophilales bacterium | reverse complement strand
CGAAAACTATTGAAGAATTTTTGGGGCAGAGTAATGTAGTTTCGCCAAACAGCCCGATACTGAATCTTTTGAAAACCAACAGACTTTTTTCACTGATTTTCTGGGGAACTCCCGGCTGCGGCAAAACAACTCTTGCAAGACTGATAGCAACAAAAACTAATGCGAATTTTATTGAAATTTCTGCAGTAACATCAGGCGTTAAAGATATTAAAGACGCTGTCGAAAATGCAAAAGAGGCATTAAGGAGCGGAATAAAAACAATTCTTTTTATAGACGAAATACACAGATATTCAAAAACACAACAGGACGCTTTATTGCCGCATCTTGAAAACGGAACCTTATTTTTAATCGGTTCCACAACAGAAAATCCGTCTTTTCAGGTAGTTCCTGCTCTTTTATCCAGAGTACAGGTTGTAAGATTAAACTCTATAGATGATGAAAGTATGGACAAAATTATTAAAAAGGGCTTTTCCTATCTTGCAAAAAATTATCTTCCGATGGATTGCGAAACAGGAGCAATAGATTTTATAATAAATCTTGCACGCGGAGATGCCAGATATGCTCTGAATATTGTTGAAAATGCCTATTTTGCAAGTGATTTGAAAGATAATCGCCGTAACTTAACAGTCAAAATTATTGAGGAAATATGCCAGAAGCGCAACACAAGATATTCTCAACAGGAGCACTACGACTGTGCTTCCGCTTTTCAAAAAAGTTTGAGGGGAAGCGACCCAGATGCAGCGATTTATTATCTTGCGAAAATGATTGCAGCAGGTGAAGACCCGAGATTTATTGCACGACGGCTTATAACCTGTGCAGCAGAAGACGTTGGAAATGCTGATCCAAATGCACTAAATATTGCAGTTAATGCATACAAAGCAATAGAATTGCTCGGAATGCCCGAAGGCAGAATCCCGCTTGCACAAGCAGTAATATATGTTGCACGCGCACCAAAGTCAAATGAAAGTGCAATGGCAATAGATATGGCATTACAAGATATTGCATCCGACAAAGATTTTCCACCACCGATGCATCTTAGAGACGCTCATTATAAAGATGCAAAAAATTACGGTTTTGGCATCGGCTATATTTACACACATGATGCTCCCGATGTAAAACAACAATTTTTACCGGACGAGCTGGTAGGACAAAAATATACGAAAAAATAAAAACATCGTTTTTAAGACGATGTTTTTTAGTTGGGACTTTACAGTAAATGTATTCAAAATACAGTCATACTGCCATTCCGAACTTGTTTCGGAATCTCTGTGTTGATAGACCCTGAAACAAGTTCAGAGCCTGCCCTGAATTCATTTCAGGGGTGACAGTTAAGATGTTGTTTCGTGTAAACTGCGATATAAGTCCCTTTTAGCTTATTGAGCTTGTTTTTCTTCCATAGGAATTATTAATTTCTGGCCTATTGAAAGTTTGTTCGGATTAGTTAAATTATTTGTTTTCAAAACCAGAGATTCTTTATCTTTGCTATAAGAACCGTAAAATCTGATTAAAATACTTTCCATAGTATCACCGCTTTGAACTGTATAAGTTTCATTTACAGCAACGGGTTCTGATTTTTCATCAGAAGATGGAATAAAATTCAAACTTAATTTTTCTTTCTTTGCCGGTGCAGGTGAAGAAGCCATCTTTTCTTTTATGGAATTAAATCCGTTAGCAGAAAAACTTATTAGAACAGTTAAAATAAGCATTACTACAGCACCGACAATAAATCCTGCCGCAAGATAAATACTTGGCGATTTGTCGTTTTTCTGATTAACTTTAAAATTCTGCCACAAAACATCTAATTCTTTTTCTTTATTAGGTCTTACATATATACCCGGAGAATTGTCATACTGGTCGCGTCTATACTGGGACAAAGCCTCTAATACAGCCATTTTTTCCTTAGATAAATTTGATCTTCTGATAGTTGAACTCTTCATTTTTTCCATACCCTAATAATAAATTGTTCTTAATAAGTGAAATATATCATAAGGCAAATTTTAATTCAAGTCCTTATAAAATTGTTACAATCAAAGGATTTGCGCTATGACTTAACGTATTTTAACATGCTTCTTGATTTTTAAGATTTTTAATATATTATAAAAATACACAAACTAGCTAGAAAAGGAAATAAGAATTATGTCAAAAAAATGTGATGTATGCGGTAAAGCACCGATTAAAGCAGCGAAATTAACATTCTCGCATAAACAAATTGTTCATACTCAGGAACCTAACTTACAGTCTGTTAAGGTTAATGTAAACGGCACGGTAAAAAGAATTAAAGTCTGCACATCTTGCTTAAGAGCAGGCAAAGTTCAAAAAGCTGTTTAAGCCTGAAAAATAAAAACCAAATTATTAAAAAAATCCGAAATTATTTATTTCGGATTTTTTATACTTTTAATATTAAAAAACGTAATTATTCCTTGGTATACACAAAACTAGCATAAATTTGTCATTCTGAGCCAATAATATGAGATTCTTCGGGCTATGCCCTCAGAATGACAGTTAGGCGAAGAATCGCATTACTGTTATATACGCCAAGGGATAATTACGTTAAAAAATATATTTATATAACAGATTTTTTAAACAATTTATATTCAAACACAAATTGGACATCTGTGCTGTTATTTACACGGCCATGCGATTTTGGAAGTCTTGCATAAGGTGCGGAAAGTTCTATTGCACTCATAATTGACCTGTCCGTCAGCTTATCATCCGATGATTTAGCGAACTTATAATTTTGGAGACTTCCATCAGCACCTATTTTTAGAATTACTATTGCCTGGGTATTACGCCCTGACTTTGGAGGGTTCCAATTTTTTTCAAGTTCCTGTCTCGTAATAGACATATATTCTTTCATATCTTTAGGGGAGGGTTTAACTTCCTGCAAAGTTTTTTGTTGATAAGATTCTCTCAATACCGGTTTTTGCTCGGATTGTTGCTCAATCTTTTCAGGTTTAATCTCCTCGGTTTTGGTGTTTTGAGTTGAAACGTTAGAAGAAGATGTTAATTCTGCCACATAATTATGGGCATAATTCAAAAAAGAATCCTTATTTACAGGTTTCATAAAAGCTCTGGGATTTGCAAATACAGCCTGAGGTCTATATTCGCTTTCATCAAACAAACCTGTTTGTATAATACCCATATAATTATTATTAAAACTTGACTTAATATACGCTACCTGTTCCGGTTTAGATGCAACACGGTATTTAATGGCATAAACATATTCATCGGGATTAACATTTTTGACAGAATCCCTGTCAACATACAAATTTAAATTCGCACTGTTTGTATCAACCGGCTGCCAATCTATAGCATAAGTCGCTGTATAAGACATCAACAAAAGCATACACAATAAAAAAATCTTTTTCATATTACCTGCCTTTTTCTCTTATTATAATAAAAAACAGAAAAGTAAAGCAAGTATTATGCGTTATACCGTTTGAATGATTTTTCTATGTTTTTCGAGATTGTATTTTTTACGGTATCATATTCTGTCGTTAATGAAGATATTTCGGTATCAAGATTTTTCATCTTCATATCAAGGGTTTCTTCTTTGGTATTTAATTTGGCTTTTTCTGTTGTATATTTTGCTTCAACCTGTGCTATTAATGTCTCATCCGAAATTTCTTTTATATATGGATCTGTTGCATAGTTTCCCTGGTAATAATAACCGTCATCCTTTACTTTCGAAATATAGAGCATGCCGCTTTGAAGCATTTCTTGTAGATAGCTACTGTCAGTTACTTCGTCATTTTCTGTCCAGCCGTTGGCACACAGTTGGTTAAATAAGGCATCATAGAATGTGGCCTGGGCTAAATCATCACTCGAGACCGTTGTACCGGTAAGCCATGTATAAATATATGAAGAATCATCTGTTACAAGACTTGAATTGGCAAGATTACCTTTTTCAACATAATATTTATCAATACCATTTATATCAGTCGTGGAGACTCCATTTATAAAATCAGCAAAATATGTCAAATATGCCTGTAACATATTACCTATACTTACTCTGTTTTTAGAACGGTGATAGCCCCAGCCGCATTGATATTCCGTATTTGCCCATCCTATATATTTTGAAGCATTTTCTTCTCCAACCTCTCCGTTAAAGTGAGTAGTATCTGAATAAAAATCATTGTAATATTCTCCTGTTGAATCGTCTACGGGTATATACAGCTTTTTTATTTCATTCATTGCATAATCTAAAGCCGATGCAGAATAACCATCGCCAAGATCAAAAACTTGAGATAAATATTCTCCAGTTTGATTTAATATATCTTCAAGTAAGGCCTGTGCGGCATTTGCCATTTCATTATTAGGATTACTTCCTTTTTTATTATACATGTAAAGCTCTACAGTTTCGGTACCATTCAATAAATCAGAAAGATTAAACTGTTTAGTTTCTGTCCCAGAACTTGCAGTTGCTTTTATATGTTTACTTTCATCACTACAAATTAGCTGCATGTTTGCATTTGTACCATGAACCATACTTCCGTCTATAGTTATTTCAATATTGGCGCCAATATCATCTAAAAAATTACATAAATCATCAAGGTTACCAGAATCTGTCTGAACAGCAACAGTTGTATCTCCGCCAAAACCCGCTGCCTGGTTATAAGGCAAGCCCTTTATTGTATCTTTCATTGTGCTGCTGATTATGCCGCTGTTATATAAGCCCTCTACAAATGCCCGACGCATTGCCTCTGATGGCAGCGTACCCAAACCTTCCTGAGGAATACCGGCAAATCTTGCGGCTGCCGCATATTTACTGTTCAAAGTTACACGTCCCATAGAATCTGTCAAAAGGGTCGGCATGTAGTCATTTAATGTTGACGGACTCATTAATATTGAATAAGACAACGGCGTGCTTGTATCGCCTGTACCGTAATAATCATAAATTAATTTGGTTTGATCAAGGGAATTTTGATATTCGTTAGAAAGGTCAGCAAGCTCTCTGGACAATGCTATTTTCTGGTGAGATAAACGCATAGATTGAAATTCACAATCCGATTTTCTGGATGTTATGCTCAATAATCTAGCTTGTCCTGCTGATAATCCCATTGATTCATGCCTCTTAACATTGTACTTACATGTAATCTATCGGTTTACAGCCAAAAATCTTTAGAATTCCCCTCCTATCCTATCCTATCCTATCCTATGAGGCATTATAACAGGGTTACAGCCATTTGTAAAATTTTTGTTACATTACTTAATGTGTGATGTAATACAGCAAGTTTGAAATAATAAAAAAACAACATCCCTTAACTATAGAAAAAAAATTTATTGATTAATTTATTAAGTGATGTTACAAGATTGTTAAATCTGTTTGTCTTTTTTGCATATATAAAATACAATATAGTTGGAGAAATTTTGAGGGATAAAAGATGATATTAGAACAAGAGTTAAAGGGAAAAACTTTATCTCCGCAAGAAGTGAGGAGTATTCTTAAAACCGATAACAAAGAAATAGTCGAATTATGCAAACGCGCGTCTATTTTGCCAAGAAAAAACAGCAAAGGACAAACTTATTTTTCATACGAAGAAGTGAAAAATCTCAGAAAAGTTCAGGCTATGAAAAATGCTGCAATGCCTCCTGCAAAAACAGCCCCAAAACAGCCTTCTGCTATTCTGAATATCTTAACTTCATTGAAAGAAATGGAAACTAAACTCAGCAACAGAATTGCCAAAGTTATTGATGAAAAACTTGAAGGCATGGATGAAGTTGTTGTTGAACTTATCCGTTGCAAAACAGACAATGAAACTTTAAGACAAAAAATTATTGACTTAAACAAAGAAATTTATCAGCTGAAGAATGACCTTAACAGTTATAAACCTGTTGGTTTGGGCTTCTATAAAAAGAAAGAAAAACACGTCTGGGACTAACTTGTCAGACAAGCAAAATAAAAAAGGGATAAAATAATGGCTGTAAAAGAGAAAGAAACAGAAACAACATCTCAAACAGATGAAAGAAGCAAAGCCTTAAAACTTGCTATAGAAAAAATTGAAAAAGATTTTGGCAAAGGCTCTATAATGAAACTCGGCGATAAAGCCACAGTAAACGTTGATGCAATACCAACGGGAGCATTATCTCTGGATGTCGCACTCGGTATCGGGGGAGTTCCGCGCGGCCGTATCGTTGAAATTTACGGCCCAGAAAGTTCCGGTAAAACGACTCTTGCACAGCATATTGTTGCTGAATGCCAAAAACGTGGCGGCATTGCAGCTTTTGTCGATGCTGAACACGCCCTTGACCCTGAATATGCAAGAAATTTAGGCGTACAGGTAGATGATTTACTTATTTCACAGCCGGATACAGGGGAACAAGCTCTTGATATAACCGAAGAACTTGTCCGCTCCGGTGCGGTTGATGTTGTAGTAGTGGACTCTGTTGCAGCTCTTGTTCCGAAAGCAGAAATTGAAGGCTCAATGGAAGATCAACAAATGGGGCTTCAAGCAAGACTTATGAGTAAAGCTCTCAGAAAACTAACCGGTATTATCGGCAAAACAAACACAACTGTAATTTTCATCAACCAGCTCAGAATGAAAATCGGTGTTATGTACGGAAACCCCGAAACTACAACAGGTGGTAATGCCCTAAAATATTACGCATCAGTTCGTATGGAAATTAAGCGAACAGATGGTGTTAAAGGGGAAGACGGCGATGTAGGAAACCATGTAAGAGTCAGAGTTGTAAAAAATAAAGTTGCACCGCCTTTCAGAACTGCAGAATTTGATATAATTTTCGGAAAAGGTATCTGCAAAATCGGTAATATCTTAGATGTTGCAGTAAATCTTGATATTGTAAAAAAAGCAGGCTCTTGGTTCAGCTTTAATGAAGAAAAACTTGGGCAGGGAAGAGACAAAGCACGAGACTTTTTATCAGAAAATCCTGATATCTTAAATACAATTGAAACACTCGTCAGAGAAAAACTGGCTAATAATTAGTGTTCTTGTGTATTTTTGCAAATATTACAGTTTGTAAAGTGTCTCAAAGCTAAGTATATCAATAAATTTATAATAAAACATGTTTTTGGTATGATTTTATTAGCAACTAAAAACATGTTTTGTCTTTATATAAAAAAAGTGTAGAAATCGGAGGTTAAAACCAAAATGGATGTAAAAGCAATTAGCGGGCTGAATGCTTCAAGTTTTCAAGGCAGAACACAACGCCCCAACAATCAAAAATCAAAAAAAGAACAAAATTTGAACAACAACTACAATTCTCAACCTGTATATAACAGCAGTAAGGCAATGAGAAATCTTATGCTGGGCTTGATGACATTAGGTGCGGCAACAGGAGCAGGAACTTTAACAAGCTGCTCAGATGATATAATTGCAGAAGCATCATCATCATCTTCTTCATCTTCTTCTGCGAATGCATCTATACAAATAGGCGGACATTGGCATCATCATGATACAATCACAATAATCAAACCTGATACAATTCATGATACAGATACAATAATTAATACAGAAATTAAACCAATATATGTTAAGGATTATCCGTTCCATATTGCAGACTCATTGATTGCTCAGGGACAAAACATAGGTGTTCCGGTTGATGGTCCTGTTCCCGATGGTTCCGGCCGCGACAGCGTTGTATATGTCGGCTCAAAAGCACACAACAGATACGATAATCAATTCTATGAATCAATGGTTGACAGTGTAGGAACAAACAAAAGAGAACTGGCTGTTGTTACAAAAGTAGTTGATATGTATGAAGACGACAATCCTAAAACATATTATTTAAAAGGTGTAGTAACAGATGTCCCAGGCAAAGGTATTAAAATTACACGTTATATTGCAAATACTGACAAAAAACCAGGTGATGATGAACAATATCTTTGGAATTATGCCGGTTATGAAATCAGAACTAACCAAAGAGACGGCAGACAAAATATCCGCTCAATATTTGATAACAATAATAATCTAGTATACCGCGGCAACTACGAAAGAGGTCTTAATCCCGGAACATTTATGTATGGTTCAATAGTTCTTGATCCGGATACAGGCAATCCTATATATGATGAAAATGGTGAACCGGAATTTGCTCAATATGATTTTGACCAAGCTGTAATTTATTCAGACTACGCAAGAAGAAGCGAAGATTACGAACATCCGGGCTGGGGCTACGGTGAGTAAAATTTAATCAAAATTTTCTACACAAAAAAATAAATACCCTCTTGAATAAAGAGGGTATTTACGCATATAATATGAATTATGAAAACACTGGCACAATTTATACAACATAAAAGAGATGATATCGGCCTTTCTCCCAAAGGGCTTGCAAAAGAGTGCAATCTCCCTTTGAATTTGATTGAAGATATCGAATCAGGTAAAGAATTATTTTTGCCTGTAACAATAAGACAAACTCTAGCCAAAGTGCTAAGATGTTTGCCTGAAGAAATAAAAGCGCTGGAAAAAGATTACACCAATTATAGCGTTTCACAAGAAATCATTGACAGTATAAAAGAATTAATCTTAAACGGAGCAGGCGGTCTTAAATGCCCCAAATGCGGTGCACCGTTAATTACAAGAATTGCAAAACTTTATGATTTGGAAGACAATTTAATGCTTCACCCCAAAGCACATTGTTCAAAATGTTCATTTCATATAACAGAATAGCTTGAAATTTAAATAAATTAAGATTATAATAGAAAATAGCACATTTAAAATTAAATATGGGGACGTTTTGAAAAGCGTCAGCCGAAGTGAAATCCGAATTTGGCGGTGATGAGCCTGGCAAACCGAAGATAAAACTTAACGAAAGCGACGTAGGAACGCAGGTGTAAACCGAGTACCACAGGAGCAAACGTCCCAAACAAACATTCATGGGGACGTTTTGGATTTGACAGGACGTTCGGTTGAGATAGGCTGCGAGTCCGTGCGCTGTTCACGGTTATCAACGAGCAAAACAAATTAAATGCTAACAATAATGTAATCAAAGCTGACTTCTCTAGAGCTTACGCTTTAGCTGCTTAGTCGCTTTTATAGCTACTCATATTTCCCAGCTTGCCGGAGATATGGGTCCATTATGCAAGCGGCAGTGCATTAATGACGGTAGATGCATCAAGAAAAACCGTTAAGGGTTAGTGTTTCCTTTAAAAAACACTTTGGGTTATTTATAAAGGTTCTGATATTCCCTGAATAACCCGAGAAAATTAATATCTACACTCGTAGAAGTTTATCAAGATCCGTTTTGGACAGGGGTTCGACTCCCCTCGTCTCCACCATTAAAATTCAGAGGCTTGTGATAGTCTCTTTTTTAATGCCAAATTCGCCGCACCGTGCAGACCTTAGCGGATTTAATAGAATTTATTTGATACAATTTGTAGAGAATTTTATCACGTTTGCACCAAAATTCTCTTTGGGCAAATAAAAAGAGTCCTTTTTGAAATATATATACGGAGCTGTTTTTAGTAAGTTTGGACAAAAGCTCGACTTTTACCATCCTGAGATGAGTATAACTTGTAAACGAATATTAGACTGTAAAAGTTATTAATGTAAATAAACCTATAGGATAATTATGAAAAATTTTATTATTACTTTGTTGTTATTATTACTTTTTTGTATTCCTGTATATGCTGAATACAAGCCTATTCCGGAAACTTTAAGCAAACAATATAAAAAGGAAATGGAACAGATTATTAATAGTGAATATAAAAAAACAATTAATAATATTGATAATCACGTGAAAGATGCAAAAAGA
>CALUVX010000059.1 GCA_944324295.1 Candidatus Gastranaerophilales bacterium | reverse complement strand
ATGAATATTAAGACAATCTGTCATCGCGGATTGATTCCGCAATTTACTTTTTACTCTTCTAAATAAATCCCTGCAAATCTTTGTTATATCTGTATTCTGTCGGGGGGGGGGCAATTCAAAGCCTTGTCAAATCTCATAATCCAACCTTTCATTAACCTAATGTCCTTGCCCTCATTATTTACGATAAAGTTATTTTTGTCAAGTCTTTATATAACAGTTTACACCAAATATGCTGAAAAATGTCATGCTGAACTTGTTTTAGCATCTCATAGATTGTAAGATTCCGAAACAAGTTCGGAATGACATTATGGTCATTTTTAAGAATATCCGGTGAAAAATTTTATATAACTCCCTAAATCTTGACAATGAACTTTGAGCGGTTAGAATAATAAACGTAGCTCATATTGGGGCGTCGCCAAGTGGTAAGGCACCTGGTTTTGGTCCAGGCATTCGGAGGTTCGAATCCTTCCGCCCCAGATGTTATATCAGGATTGGAATTTATTTCAATCCTGATTTTTTTGTAAATTTGAGTGTTTTTGTTCAGATATTTCAATCGTGTACAGTTAAAATGATTATTGCCTGAAAAGTGGCTTTGTGTTTAGGTGCTGACCTGCCGGAAGTGTCCAAAAATAATCAAACCATCTGTAACAAGAAATCAAACCATGTGTACTATAATTACTCTTTATTTATTCTAAAAATTTATTTTCATCTCGTTACCATCAAGATTATTAAATATAAATGTTACATTTTGAATTTTGTCTAAATGTAATCCCATTGCAAGAATTCTTATGTTTTCACCTTTTTTTATTGTATAGTTTTTAGGAAAGTCATATAGATAAGGGGTTTGTTCCCTGGTACTTTTGAAACCATGGTAATCATCAATAAATGGAATATATGTCTGCCAGTATTTCAGGTTTCTTACATTAACTCTTGTCCAGTGACTCTTTCTTGTTATATTTTTGTTTGCATGATAATCAGAATCAACTCCTTTTAATAATATATCTTGCTCTGTGTTGTTGGTTATTATGTATTCATAAGGAATTCCTTCTTTATATGAGTAGTCAAATTTAAATACATTTTTTTCGATTTTTATTCCATCTTTGTCATAGACGTCACTTTGCACCTTTTGTAACGTTATTTCTTTTTCATAGTCTTTACGGGGGTTAGTGTTGAACCAGGTATCTATAGATGCAAACACCGGTTTTGAAATTAATAAAATAACAGCAAGTATAAATATCTTCTTCATTGTTTACCTCCTTTTTTTGTTTATATATTTTTACATATTTTTTTTTTAATTTAAAGCTGGTTAGTATAATTCTTAATAAAACTTATACTTGTTGCAATGCTATCTCACTATTAAAATAATTCTATTATTGAAGTCTTGTGTTTTTTACAAAATTTAAAAAATAAATTCAAACACAATTCCATAAATCTTTTTAGCAGAATAGTTGTTTATGACATACAGAGCTGAGTCATATTTAGAGCTGTCTACGGGAATTGTTTTCATGATTACACCTTCAACATTCGTAATCTCGTTTTTTATATTTTTAAGCACATTTACTCCTTGTTGGCTTGAGTTATTATTTTTTTGATTAAAAAAGAGTTCCGTTGTTAATTCTCCCTGTTTGAAAGGGTCTGTTACATGAGTTATTTTTAAGGACTTAATACCATGCGGAAGATTAAATCTAATAGAATCAAATGTTCTTTTTTCAATAGAGGTGTCATATATTAGAAGATATTTCGAATTTGGGCAATAATGTATTTCATTTAGGCTCAATGCTTTTTTCAGGTATGGGTAATTTTTGTTTATTCTTGCATAAAACTCTGCATTAGGATTACGTTCAATGCAGAACGGTACAAGCGGGTCTGCGGAACCTCTTATACAGCCTGCTGTAAGGTTTTGCTCCAGCTTTCTTTTATAAAGCCAGCCTGCAAATCCTAAAACTGCCGCGCCGCCTATTGACCCGAGAGTTATTGCCGTAACAGCTCCCCCTGATAAACCATCATCTCCATTGTGATTATTTTCTCCGGATGCTGCCGGGTTATCATTTATTGCAAATACGAATGTCGGTTGTCCCACGCGTGCATATGATAACGGTGCTGTAAATGTGATAATTATAAATAATGATATTATTTTTTTTAACATATCTAAACTCGTCCAAGCGTAATAACTAAATGTGCTCTATATGTAGTACAAACTGTTGTATCATGGGCAAGTACTTTTGGGGTAAAAAAATCCGTTTCAACTTTATCATGTGGATTATTAATAGTATAAGAAGATGGACTGACAGATAAATCTTCATTACTCATAGGATATCTGCCGCATGTACTGCAGCAGCTTTCCATTTTTGCGCTAACCTGAATAGGAGCTGATAAATTCGTGGTTATTCTTACTGAAAACGGGCTGAGACAGAGTCTGTAGCATTTTTCATTCACGTATTCCGTACTTCTTATTTCCACATTTTTTAGTTCCTCATCTTTATCGTATTCCGCATTTTCAACAATAATTTTTTCTATATGTAAAACCTCGGGCACGCCGGCTTGTATAACCTGTGAAGCCTGATTCTCTGCAAATACGCTTGAACTGGTAAATAGAATTATGATAATTAATATAAATTTTTTCATTTCAATAGAACTATATTAAGTAACCAATAAAATATAAATTCCCTAACAGGCTATTTAGCAAATTATCATACTGTTTTATGCATACATCTATTTTTTTATTTAAAAAGAAATTTTATAAATTAATAGACTTGAGGATTTCATTTGGAATGAAAA
>CALUVX010000058.1 GCA_944324295.1 Candidatus Gastranaerophilales bacterium | reverse complement strand
CGCCTGATTTTGAAACAAGAGTAGCTATTTTGAAAAATCTGGCTGAGCAGGCTAATGTTAAAGCAGACTTTGATGTGTTTGAATATATTGCCAAAAATTTTGTAAACAATGTCAGAGAGCTTGAAGGTGCTTTTAATAAAGTCAGTGCTTATGCTGATATCGAAAAAGCGGACTTGACTCTTGCTTATGCAAAAAAAGTTTTGAACTGTGAAGCATCAAGAGAAGAACTCACTATTGAAAAAGTTGCAAGAGCAGTTGGGGAATATTACGGAGTTTCATTGAACGACTTTTTAAGTTCCGCAAGAAATCAGCGTGTTTCGTCAGCCCGTCATGTGGCTGTTTATATGGCACGCGAGCTTACCCAAAAAAGTTTTGAAAGTATTGCGGAATTTTTTAAGAAGAAGCATACAACAATGCTTTATTCTTATGAAAAAATCAGAGATGAACTGAGAACTAATAAAGAACTTGAAAACGCGGTTTATACAATAAGACGCGGGTTAGAAAAATAAACATGGCCTTTGTGTTTGGAGGGGATTATGTACGATTATATAAAAGGGATTTTAACAAGTAAATCAAATTCGGCTAAGGGAACTTTTGTTACGGTTGAAACTTCCGGCATAGGGTATCTTTTGGAAGTTACGGCAAGAGATTTTTCTCAAATGCCTGACGGTGATGTGAAAATTTATACAGTCTTACTGCACAGAGAAGATAAAATGAGTCTTTGCGGTTTTTTGCATAAAGAGGACAGGGATATATTTAATATCCTTACTTCTGTGTCGGGAGTCGGTTCAAAAATGGCCTTAACTCTGCTTGATGAATTTGAGTCTTCAGAACTTATCGGATTTGTGATAGACGGGAATTATAAAGAACTTACCCGTGCAAAGGGTGTCGGTCCTAAATTGGCGCAAAAAATTATTCTTGAATTAAAAGATAAATTGATGAATTATCAGACAAAAGAACCGATAAAAATAACATCAATAACACCTGCGAAAATTGATAACAGAGCAGTTGAAGATGCTCAAATGGTTCTTGTTTCACTTGGATATGAGCGGAAAGAAATCCAGGATGCTATATCAAAAGCTGTTGCTATATTGAATGATAAAGCATCTGCTGAAGAAATTTTAAAAGAAGCATTAAAAATACTTTCGGTCTAGTTAAAACATTCAAATGACCTGTTAGAATTTGTTAATTCACTTCTTTGTGTAAATTAAAAAAGCTCACTGCTAATTATAGTGAGCTTGAATCTGAAATATATCGAAAATATTTTTTGTAACATTTAGAATATTAGAGCAATAAATGCAGCTGCAACCATTGCCGGTCCAAATGGCATATATGTTCTTTTTTCCGGATGTTCGCGCAAACCTTTGAAGATTAACACGCATGAAACAACACCAAGTATTGCAAGTATAAGCGCACAGATTGTATATAAAACAATATTTTCAACAGTGATTATTCTATAGTGCTGTAATGTGTAAAATGCAATTGCAAATATTACAAAAATACTGAAATTAATAAGTGTTTTCCAATCTTTATTTGAAACAAGTCCTTTTATGAATATTGGTAAAAATATAATTACCTGAATTAAAACAGAAAGTGCAAGAACTACAATTAAAGATTTCCAGCCAAAAATTGAGCCTAAACCGGCTGCAATAAATGTATCTCCTTCTCCGAAAGCTCTTGTACCTACTATTAAGTATCCTGCTCTGGCACAAATTTCGAGAATGGCAGCGCCTAAAAGCATTCCCATAAGTGATATGAATATCGGATTATTCAATACAAAGTACTTTGTAAATTCCATCGGATTTCCTGCAATATGCATCTGGAAAAGAGATACCGCCGTAACAACTATCGCATATAAAAGTCCTACAGCTATTAAAGTGTAAGTGTGAACATCATAAACAACTTTTTCTTTAATATCCGTACCGGCAATTACGATTAATAATGATGAAATTACCCAGGCAAATAATGTATCTGCACTTACTCCGAATTTCATAAAGAGTAATGTAAAAATTATACCGGTTAAAAGTTCAACAATCGGATATTGAATGCTTATTTTTTCCTTACAAAATGCGCATTTCCCTCTTAAAAATATATAAGAGAAAACAGGAATATTATGCCACCATTTTAGAGGATGCTGGCATTTCGGACATTTTGATGCGGGAAATATTATGGATTCCTCACTTAATGTTCTTAAAATTACAACATTCAAAAAACTTCCAATACATAAACCTATAATAAAAACAAATAATAAAATACCTATTAATGCTCCCATTTTTTATGTCTCCTTTTACTTATCATCTTTTGACGTAATTATTTCATACATTCTGCTTAATGCTTTTTTTAGGCGTCTTGATACCTGCATTTGTGAAATGTGTATTCTTTCTGATATTTCTCGCTGGTTCAAGTCCTGATAATAACTCATTTCAATAATCTGCTGTAAATCTTTCGGTAATTTTTTAATAGCCGCAGCAAGCATTATTTTATTTTCATAGGAATTCATAAATTCCTGATAGTCTCCGGATGGAATTTTGTCAATGAGTGTCAAATCGTCATCATCTACTGAAGATATTGCCTGATCAAGTGAAAGTGTACTTTTGCAAAGTTCAATTTCCATTACTTCATGTATTTTGCTTATAGAGACGCCTACTATTTCTGCAATTTGTTCTTCTGTAGGATCTTCAATCCCTTTTTCTTTCAGTTGTTTTACGGCAGAACTGATTTTAAAAACAAGTTCCTGCAGTTCTCTTGGGGCTTTTATCATAGATGCTTTATCTCTGAGATAATGTTTAATTTCTCCCCTGATAAAATAAGAAGCATAGGTTTTAAATCTTGTATTTTTATCGGGTTTAAAAAATTCTATGGCCTTAATAAGTCCGATAGAGCCAACCTGAACAAGATCTTCATTAGAAATACCGGATTGCGCAGAAATATTTCCTGCAATCTTTTTTACGAGGTGCATTCCGTTTTCCACAATATTTATATGAAGCATTCGTTTTTTCTTCTCGTCAGTACAGTTTTTGTATGCGAGAAGCTGTTCATCCAAATCTTCAATAGGTTTTTCTTTACTCTCCAACAAATTTATCTCCGATATCATCAGTATTATACCATAACATTTTTATTTTAGAAATCATTAAATTTATGTAATAATTTGCGGGCATGTAAAATTTTTGTGCTACGATAATAAAATAACGGAGTGAAAAAATGATTACGATTAAAGATGTAGAACATGTTGCAAAACTTGCAAGATTAGAATTAACTGAAGAGGAAAAAGAGTTATATACAAAGCAGTTAGGTGATGTATTAAAATATGTTGATCAGATGAACGAAGTTGATACAACAAACGTTAAGCCGATGTGTCAGGTTATCGACTTTTGTAATGTTATGAGAGAAGACAAAGTTGTTCAGGAAATCAGCAAAGAAGAATTAATGGCTAATGCTCCGGAAGTTGAAAACGGTTTCTTTAAAGTTCCGAAAATCAATTAAATAAAAACATATAAAGCAAAACAGGTGCGAAGGGGTAAAGTTAATCAGGTTTAGAGAAAAAACGAATTTTCCCCCGAGAGTGTAATTATATAAAGTTTTTTTGAATGTTTGTGTTGAGGTGGTAAAATGACTAAATATATTTTTATAACGGGCGGTGTTGTTAGTTCTTTGGGAAAAGGGATTATTGCAGCGTCTCTTGGAAGATTATTGAGAGCAAGAGGTTTTTCAGTTATTAACCAGAAGTTTGATCCTTATATAAATGTTGACCCCGGTACTATGAGTCCGTTTCAGCATGGAGAAGTATTTGTAACGGATGACGGTGCCGAAACTGATTTGGATTTGGGGCATTATGAAAGATTTACTGATACAGCACTCGGCAAATACAATAACGTAACATCTGGAAGTGTTTATCAAACCGTTATTGAAAAGGAAAGACGCGGAGATTATCTCGGTGCTACCGTTCAGGTTATTCCTCATATTACCAACGAGATTAAATCAAGAATTATGGGTGCAACAAAGCAGTTCAATCCTGATTTTCAGCTTATAGAAATTGGCGGGACAATT
Organism: Candidatus Gastranaerophilales bacterium; assembly: GCA_944324295.1. Classification (GTDB taxonomy): domain Bacteria; phylum Cyanobacteriota; class Vampirovibrionia; order Gastranaerophilales; family Gastranaerophilaceae; genus Stercorousia. Next base: position 11,482 of record CALUVX010000058.1, on the reverse strand, counting down.
GGTGATATTGAGAGTTTACCGTTTATTGAGGCAATAAGACAGTTTAAAACGGAAGTCGGAATTGGAAATGCAGTTTCAGTGCATACAACGCTTTTGCCATACCTCCCAACATCTGGGGAATTAAAGACAAAACCGTCCCAGCATAGTGTGCAGGTTTTGAGAAGTTATGGTATTCAGCCTGAAATTCTTGTTTGCCGTACAACAAAACCTATTCCAAAAACAGAAAAAGAAAAACTTGCTCTTTTCTGTTCTGTACCTAAAGAGGCTGTTATTGAGTGCCGTGATATGAAAAGTATTTATGAAGTTCCGCTTGCTCTGGAAGAACAGAATATGGCCGGAGTAATCCTTGATATGCTCAGAGTTGAAAATAGAAAAGCTGATTTAAAAAAAAAAAAAAAACTTGTTGAGCGTATCAAAAATCCTCATGGAACTGTAAAAGTTGCAATCGCCGGAAAATATACAAAACTTTCCGATGCTTATATTTCTGTTGTTGAATCACTTAAACATGCCGGTTATGCAGATGATGTTAAAGTTGATATAAAATGGATAAACTCGGAAGATTGTCTTGATTATTCAGTTTGTAAAGAATTAATGAAAGATGTTCAGGCTGTTGTTGTTCCGGGTGGCTTTGGCGTAAGAGGAATTGAGGGCAAGCTAAACGTAATTCGGTATGCAAGAGAAAATAACGTTCCGTTTTTAGGACTATGCCTTGGTATGCAGTGTGCGGTAATTGAATATGCACGAAATGTTGTCGGTATAAAAGATGCAAATTCAAAAGAATTTGATGAAAATGCGCAAAATCCCGTTATTGATTTAATGCTTGAACAAAAAAATGTTCACGGATACGGCGGGACAATGCGTCTGGGAGCTTACGATTGTATTTTGAAAAAGGGGACAAAGGCGGCTAAGGCTTACGGAAACGAAAAAATTTCCGAACGCCACAGACACAGATATGAAGTTAATAACGAATACCTGAAACAGATTGAAGATGCAGGATTGGTATTTTCGGGCATATCTCCTGACGGAATGCTTGCTGAAGTTGTAGAACTTCCGAAACTTGATTGGTTTGTAGCATGTCAGTTCCATCCTGAATTCAAATCACGTCCTGAGCATCCGCATCCGCTGTTTAAAGGCTTGATTGATGCGGCTGTAAAAAGGAGTTTGTAGTATGTCAGCAATTAACAGCGGCATTTTAAAAAATATCCGGTTTCATTGCTTAGGTATTATTGCTGTTTTGAGTTCTTTGTTTACGTTATCCATACCTTTGGTTGTTTCCTTAATTATCCTGTCAAATATCAGTCTGTTAAAAGATTTTTATTTTGTTATTATTATGACAATTATATTTGCCGGAATTATTTTCTGCATTTTATATAAAGGTTATAAAAGCGGAAAATATATATGGTTTTTATCGTTGATATTTACTTTATTGCTGTTATGGAATATAGCGGCATTTCTTTGTAAGACTTAAAAGAGGGAATTTATATCGCAGTTTACACTAAATGTATTCAAAATACAGCTATACTGTCATTCCGAACTTGTTTTCGGAATCTCTATATTGATAGACCCTGAAACAAGTTCAGAGCCAGCCCTGAATTCATTTCAGGGGTGACATTTAAGATGTTGTTTGGTGTAAACTGCGATATAATTCCCAGCCTATTTAACTTGACTACTTTTTTTGTTCTTTGTATCTTAGTATATACAGATACTATTTTGGGGGAGATATTTAATGGAAGAGAATAATGTTTTAAAGAAATTTACCACCGCTCAATTTTTAAACTTTGCATTGGGCTTTTTCGGGTTACAATTTGCATGGCAGATGAGAATAATTTTGTCAGGACCTGTAACAGAAGGTCTTGGGGCATCTCCGTTTTTATACGGACTTATATGGCTTGCGGGGCCGTTTACGGGAATGGTCGTTCAGCCTATTGTTGGTGCATTAAGCGATAAAACAGTTTCTCCATTTGGCAGAAGACGTCCTTATTTATTAGGTGGAGCTTTGCTTGCCTCTATTGCATTATGGATTTTCCCTAATTCGGAAACTGTTACTGAATTTTTGCATAATGTTACGGGGATCACTTTTCATCCTTTAATGCCGCTTTTGATAGCAGCTATTATGATATGGATTATAGATGCTTGTGTTAACGTTGCTCAAGGACCATATAGAGCTCTTGTACCGGATGTTGTTCCGGAAGAACAGTATTCTATTGCAAATTCATATATTAGTCTTGCAATCGGATTGGGCTCTGTTGTTGCGGCCGGTACTGCTCCGTTTTTAAAATGGGCTTTTGGTTATCAGATGTCTATTTCTTCGCAATTTATTATGGCCGCTCTTGCTTTTACGCTTGGTATGATTTGGACATGCATCACAATAAAAGAACATAATACAAAGAAGGAAATTATTAAAGACGTTGCAACTGCTGAAATAAAAGAAGCAAGTTTTTTGGATTCCTTGAAAAACTTTTTTTCCCTTTCTCCTGAAGTTTCTAAAATTTGTACAATGCAGTTTTTTACATGGATAGGTACTATGTGTATGATGATATTTTTTACACAGTATGCTGTTCATACAATTTATTGTGTGCCTGATTTAACAACTGTTTCTGACTCTACTGTAGAGCAATTTATTCAAGCAACTTTAAACGGTACAAATTTTTCATCTGTATGTTTTGCAATATTTAATCTGGTATGTTTTTTGGTTGCTATACCTATTGGTGTTTTGTCTGCCAAATATACAAACAAGAAAATTCATATTATTTCATTAATTTCAATGGTTCTTGCTTATCTTGGAATGGCCTTTACCAAAAATCCGAAGGCTGTTGCTGTATTGATGGGGTTGGCAGGTATAGGCTGGGCAAGTATTTGTGCACTGCCTTTTGCAATGCTTTCTCAGTTTATTAAAAAAGGCACAGAGGGTTCTGTTATGGGTATTTTTAATATATTTATTGCAGGCCCGCAGGTATTTGTCTGTACGCTTGTTGCATGGTTTATCTCCAAATGTTCTTATGCAATGGGTTCTGATTATATAAATTATCACTGGGAATATGCATTTTTTGTAGGTGCTGCTTGTCTTGCTATTGCGGCAGTTATAACAAACACAGTTAAGGAAAAATACTAATGAAAAAGAAAATTCTTTTAATATATCCGCCGTCTCCGGTACTAAATCGAGAGGATCGTTGTCAGCAGCCGACACGTGATTTAATAGTTATTCCGCCTCTGCCGCCGACAGATTTAATGTATTTGGCTGCAATTGCCGAAAAAGAAGGGCTTGAGGCAAAAATTCAAGACTACAGTCAGGGTGGTGATTTTGAAAAAGATTTAAGAGAATTTAAACCGGATTACCTTGTTGTAAATATTGCAACTCCGACATTAGCCCATGATATGGAAGCTGTTAAAAAGGCTAAAGAAATTTGTCCCAATATTGTAACAATCGCTAAAGGAGCAGCTTTTTTAGCTCTTGCAAACCGTATAATGTCAGAGCATGATGAATTGGATTATGGTATTTTGGGAGAAGCAGAAATAACTCTGCGTGAAATTTTGAAAGGAATTCCAAAAGAACATATACTCGGAATTTACTATAAAGAAAATGGGGAAATCAAATTCACCGGGGAAAGACCGTTTATTGAAGATTTAGATTCTTTACCTTTCCCTGCACGTCATTTAGTTGATAACAATATTTACAGACGCCCGGATAATAACAAGGTACAAGCAACTATTAAAGTTTCAAGAGGATGTCCTTTCCATTGTTTCTTTTGTCTTGCAACACCTGTCTCCGGGGCAAAAGTCAGACGCAGAAGCCCTGAAAATATTGTGGCTGAAATAAAAGAGTGTGTTGAAAAATATAAAATAAAAAATTTCTTGTTTTGGTCTGATATATTTAACCTTGATAAAGAATGGACAATGGAGTTATGCCGTAAAATTATCGAAAGCGGATTAAAAATTACATGGTCTGCTAATACAAGAGCAGATACAGCTGATTTGGAGATGGCAGAAATGATGTACAAATCTGGCTGCCGCCTTGTAAGTATCGGAGTTGAAAGCGGTTCTCAAGATATGCTTAATAAAATGGGAAAACATATTACACTTGATGATGTCCGCCGTACAGTGAAAGTATTTAAAAAGGCAAAAATTCGAATTTATAACTATTTTGTAATCGGACTTCCATGGGAAACAGAAGAAACCGCAGAAGAAACAATTAAATTTGCTATAGAATTAGATAGTGATTTTATAAGTTTTTATACGGCAACGCCGCTGCCGGGTTCGACTTTCTATGACTATGCAGAGGAACATAATCTGTTTGATAAAGATACATCTTTTGAAAATGCTTATTATTATCCTGCAGTAAATACTCATCATTTGAGTCGTGAAAGAGTTTTTGAGCTACATAAATCTGCAGTTAAAAGATTTTACCTGCGGCCTTTATATATTTTAAAAATGTTATCGAGAATACGTTCATTTGAAGAAGTAAAAAATTATTTTACCGCTGGTATGAATGTGTTGTTGAGAAAGTAATATAAACAATCCCTGTGTCGTACAGATACTTGATAATTTGGAAAAGAAATATTAAATAAAAACAAGCCTCTATTTTTAGAGGCTTGTTTTTATTGTGATTATAAAAGTTTTAATTTAATATAAAGCCGCCTTTATCAGCATTTTGGAGATTTTCACCATCAATTTTTGCTCTGAGATTTTTTATGTATTTATAAACATAATCTCTCGGCAAGTCAAGGAGTGCAGCTAAATCTTTTGCATAAACTATTTTACCTCTATTTGCTGCAAAATGATCAAAAACTTTCTGTTCTCTATCTGTTAAAGCTTTTTTGAAAACAACTCTGACCTCATCACGTAAATTTTGAGATTTTACAGGTTCAGCTTTTTTAGCCGTTTTTGTGGCAGATTTTTTTGTCGTAGTTGTTTTCTTTTCTGTTTTAGCTTTTGCGGGTTTTACAGGTGTTTCGTCATTATGAAATTTGTGGATAGAAAACGGACTCGGGGCAATATCTCTTTCAATATCATAGCCTCTTTCAGCTATCGAGCTTAATCTTTCTGCGTGAGTTTGTTTCCAATCACTTTCATTCGACACAACCGGTTTACCTTTAAGAACTATATCTATTAAATCATTTGTAGGCTTAGCCTCTTCAATTTTTTTCCCTAATCTGGCAGCGTATTCTTCTAATGTAATCTTTTCTAATGAACTTCTCCATTGCTTAATCTCTTCCTTGCTCAGATATTCAGACATTTATAAATCTCCTATAAACTATAATAATATGTGTCTCTTTACATTTTCTAATGTAGCATAAACCATGCCTTGTGGCGCAAAATGTTTCATAACGTAAATTTTTATTTATTTACGTAACAATTCAGGTATATAAATAGGATATTTAAAGCCTGATAGGATAATCTTTCGGAATTTTCCAGCCGTTAATCTGTATTAGTGCAGTACAGTATGCTCTTTCGTTGCTGACTTCTTCTTTGCATCCTATAGAACTGTTGCTCCTGAGCATTTCTTCTGTTCCATCCCAGTTATATTTATATGGTTCTACCCCTTTTGCGTAGTGGTATTTATTTGCTGTCGAATTTCCTGTTGGGGCAAAGAAAAATGTGAAGTATTTTCGTCCAGAAGCTTCCATATCATTTTTAATGAGACCAGTTTCTTCATCTCTTTGAAATCCATTAAAATCTTTCCCGTTTGGCCAGAACTTAATTGAATTTCCTGCAAATGAAGCAACGCTTCCATCCGGAAAATACACAATATTTTTTCCTTCCCTTTCTTCAATTTTTGTTGCAACAATGTATGGGGCAAAGTATTTATTGAAATACGCGGTATTTGCTATTGGCTTGCTTGGATCGTCATTTCCTTCTTCATCTTGTTCATACAGCATTTCATATTCATCCCACAAAGTTTTATCTCCATAGTCCGCTTCTGCTTGAGTAACTGCCTGATTCATTGTGCTGTAAAATTTTGCAAGCCTTGTCTCTATAACGGATTTTTTGTGATTGGCAATTAATGCAGGCATAGTCATAGCAGCAACAACACCTATAATACCTAAAGTTATCAATACTTCAGCGAGTGTAAACGCAGTTTGTTTTTTTATTAATTCCTGCGTCATCGCGGATTTAGTCACCACTGGTGATGGTTGGAAATGCCAATTAAATATTTTAAAAAATAAATATTTGTTTTTAAGATATTTTGATAATCCCTTTAACCCCTTGAAATAAGCGACCTTCTCGGGGGGGGGGCAACCCTTAACGCTTTGAAATTCATAATTTCAGCCTCCTTTTTTATCCTGTGTGTCAATTTTGCTCGACTTTTTGTTATCTGCGCCAGAGGCTTTTAGCCTCCTTTTATTTTATAAATTTATTATATTATATTTTTCTTGTGATTTCAATATGTTTTTAATACAAAACCCCAGAGTCAAGTATTTTTTGAACTTCCGTATTCATAATAGTATGGATTTCATCAACAGTCTTTGTCCCATCGATGCTTATAAAATTATATTCGGATTTCATTTTTTCATATTGTTCAAGACATTTATTCTGGTAAATTTCAAAGCTTTTGTAAAAGTCTGTAGAAAATCCGACATCCCTTCCGCTTTCATAATAATTTAAGCCTGTTGTTCCGATTATTCTTTTTAAAAGAACATCAACAGGCATATCCAGATAAAAAATTAAATCAGGTTCTGGTGCGTAATCATATAGGTTTTTTACCCATTCAATATTCTGGCCTCTGACGACATCTCTGGCTAAAGCAGTATAGTAATATCTGTCTAAAAGAACTATAAATCCTGATTTTAGGGCAGGAATAATCTGGTTTTCAAGCCTGTCTGCAAAATCTGCCGCATATAAAAGACTGTATGTTGTTGCATTAAGTAGGTTTCTCTCTTTTGCATCATCAATTACCCCTGCAATAAGTCTTGATGTTTTCCATTCAGATACCATAACACCGTATGATTTTGCCTGAATTGATTTTTTTAAAAGTTCAAGCTGAGTGGATTTGCCCGAACCGTCTGTCCCTTCTATAACCACAAGAAGTCCTTCATAACCGTGTTTTGTCCTAAATTGCGCCATTATAAACTTACTCCTTTATCTCTGAGAACTTCTTCAAGCATTTTTCTTATTGTTACCTGTTTTGAGTGTATTGAATCCATAGCATCAAGTTTTACAAGCCCGAATTCTTCAACCATTTTTTGATATTCTTTTATTACACGTCCCTGAAAAATCATATAACTTTCATAAGGATCATTACTCAATTTTAAGTCCATACCGGCTTCATAGAATTTTGGTGCACGGTTTGCGCATATTCTTTCCATCGAATGTTTAGGGTCAATATCAAAATATATTGCAAGATCAGGTTTTATTGCAAAACTGTAAACATTTCTGACCCAGTTAGGATCAACACCTCTTGCGACATCTCTGGCAAAAGCAGTATAAGCGTATCTGTCGGCAAGTACTATAAAACCGGCCTTTAATGCAGGATCAATAACCTGTTTAAATCTGTCAGCGAAATCAACTGCGTGCAGAAGTGAAAATGTTCTTGGAGAAAGCATATTTTTTTTCTTAGCAAGCTTCGTTGTCTGGCTGATAAGTTCAGATGAATTCCATTCAGTAAATATTACATCATGACCGGTGGATTTCAGCCAATCGCGCAAAAGCGCAAGTTGTGTAGATTTCCCTGAACCGTCAATCCCTTCAACACAAACAAGCGTTCCTTTATAATTATGCTTTTCCATCAATTTAGACAAGTTTTATACTCCTTTTTCTTCCAAAATATGTACGTTAATTTTCCCAAATTTAGCTGAAAGATTATCTATAAGATGAATAAAATATAATTCCGGTTCCAAATCCTTCTGGTCAAGATCAATAATTGCTCCCCAATCGCTTCTTCCATGGTGTGCTGCAATCATTTTGGCTATTTCTTTAAACCCGTTCATCATACATAGAGAAAAACCATATTGAGAATGTGTAAGCCATTCTTTTCTGAAGTTTTCATCATAATCTATTAAACCGGTTTCCAAATCAACGGTATATTCAAAAATTTTGCCTATATCATGAAGAATACAAGCTGCAAGAATATTATCACGGTTAAATTTATACTCTGATAAATCCATATTAACTTCCGCATATTTCAGACATTCCAGAATATGAACCATAAGGCCGCCTATATAGTTATGGTGCATAAGTTTTGCCGCCGGCATAATTTTGATTTTTTCCTTGTGCTCGGTGAAAAACCTGACTAAAAATTGATTTAATTTTTCATTTTGAATTTTGTCGAAATAGGAAAGTATCTCACCATAAACTTTTTCTCTTTCTTTTTTTTCAATTCCTGTTTTGGCTTCTTTCACTACTGAAATTGCAGATACTAGACAGTTGTTATATCTTTCGTTAAATGATGCTGAAACAATTCTTACAATATTACCTGTTCTGAAAACTTTGCTGTCAAATCTGTTAAGTGTTTCTTCCCAGAGAATGCAGTTCAAAATAGAACCGTCTTCAAGATTTTTTAGCTGAAGTTTCCCCATTTTTGTTCCGGCTTTTGTATCCCCCACCGAAAATATTACAACCTCATAATCTACATCTGTCCTATACATGGTATTAGTTCCTATCTCTGTCTATAATCTTGTTGTCATTTCCCCAAACAAATGAGGACCGGATTTCTCTGCCTACTTTTTCAATTAGGTGGTCGGCATTTTCTTTTCTTAGTTCGTTAAATTTTTTGCATCCTGTCTGCATTTCGTTTAAGAATTCATCAGCAAAAGCACCGCTTTGAATATCTTTTAGCAATTCTTTCATTGCCTTGCGCGATTGTTCTCCGATAACTTTAGGGCCTCTTGTCATATCTCCGTATTCTGCAGTATTAGAAATTGAATATCTCATATCTGCTAAACCGCCTTGGTTTATCAAATCGACAAGAAGTTTCATTTCATGTAAAACTTCAAAGTAAGCCATATATGGAGAATATCCTGCTTCTACAAGAACTTCAAAACCTGTTTTGATTAAAGCTGAAACACCGCCGCAAATTACAGCCTGTTCTCCGAATAAATCAGTTTCTGTTTCTTCTTTGAAAGTTGTTTCAATAATTCCCGCACGTCCTGCGCCTATTGCCGAAGCATAAGAAAGTGCAACATCTTTTGAATCTCCCGAAGGATCTTGATAAATTGCAATTAAAGAAGGAACTCCGCGTCCTATCTGGTATTCACTCCTTACAGTATGGCCGGGACCCTTCGGAGCTACCATAATTACATTAACATCTTCAGGCGCAACAATTCTTTTATAGTGAATATTAAATCCGTGAGAGAACATTAAATACTGACCTTTTTTCATATAAGGTCTTATTTGTTTTTCGTAAACTTCTGCCTGAATTTCATCAGGGATAAGAATTTGTACTATATCGGCATACTTTACGGCATCTTCAATTGACATTGTTTTGAAGCCGTAATCTCTTGCTTTGACATCAGAATTTCCGCCGAGTCTTAGTCCCAGAACAACATCGCAGCCGCTGTCTTTAAGATTCATTGATTGCCCGTAGCCTTGAGAGCCAAAGCCAATAACTGCAATTTTTTTTGTTTTTATTATGTCTTTTTTTATATCTTTATCAAGATAAATGTGTAAATTACTCATTTTCTGCCTCTTTTCTTTCAATAATTCTAGCACAAATAAAATTTTTGATTTACAATAAGTTACATAAAGTAAATTATTAAGTTTTACCGGTTTTATTTTGAGTGATGATAAATATATTAGCTTTAAAAAGTTCTGTAATACCCCAAGTTTCATTTAAAGGGCAGACCCCGCCGCCCCGAAAAATTGTTTATGGTGTTGATAGTTTTGAAAGAACCGGTGATTTTGAAAAATACATATTTAACTATTGCCCCAGTGATGATGCAAAAAGAATTGAGCCTTATAAGGGACCTAAGGATATGACATCGGGAATTTCGACGGAAGATCCCAATCTTGGTGGCGGATGGCTTTTATCTGATATTAATACACCGCTCAGTACAACAGGAGTAAGAACTTGTGCCGTTTTAAATCTTGTTGATGAAGACACAAATACGCATACTCTTTATCATGTCTATCACAAAACCGGAGTTAGCGGTATTAAAAATTTTATAACAACAGAATTCCCTCATTTTACACATGTTAATATTGTCGGCGGTGATCAATATCAGACTGTTTATACAATGAGCAGGATAGTAGATGCGGTTAATGAAGTTAATCCAGATGCTGAAAAGACATTTTATTATACGGTAACTGATAATCCGGAACTCGTTGCTTACAAGGGAGAGATGTATTATATGAAAGGTAAATCAGGCAAGTTGTCTTTTGTAAGAAATAAAGAAAACTACTGGTATTAGTTTGAAGAAAATATACTTCCTTCTCCGAATTGGAAAATTTGTAAAACATTTTCTGGCTGGCGTACTTGTTTATAAAAATCTTTGACAAGCACACATTGTGTTTGAATACAGTTTAAATTACGTTCGTGCAGATATTTTTCTAAGATATCCGCATTTTTTGTGTATTGCCTATGCTTCAAAAATGCATAGAATGTTGTTTTTCTTCTAGAAATTTCTGAAAGCGCAAAGTTTAAAATTTCATCATAAGGAACATCATAACCGTCATTTAGAGACATATCAATAATAAAATTAAGGTTGTCGCTGGTTGTAATTGACAAATATGCGATAATTCTGTGATTTGAAGGTTCTTCAAGTACATATCTGTTTTTGTAAAAACTTGTCATTCCTGCAAATACAGGGTCTTTATATTCATCGGGAATTCTTTCCAGTGAAGGCTTATATAAATTGTTTAATTCATTGTTATAAAGATGCGCAACCTGCTTTGCATCAGAATTTTGGCAGTATCTGAAATTCGCTTTTTTATCTGTTGCGGGCTGAAAATTTTCCAGCTTCCATAAGTTTTCGTAACTGCATTGTCTGAACCCGCAGCCTTGCATAAATAGATTAAGCAGTTCATCATGGCATTGATCAACCGTAACAATAAATGATGATGCCCCCTTTGCCCCCAGTCTTGCTATTACAAATTCCACAAGACGTTTGCCAACATCATACATATTTTGCTGAAAAATTAATCTGGTAATATTGATTTTGTATGAATTACCTCTTGTTGGCACTATTGTTATAAGCCCCATTATTTCTTTTTTTTCTAGCAAAATAAAAGATGTTGGCAAAAATCTGTATTTTAGCGGCAAAAGACTGTGAAGCATAATAAAAGCTTCATTGGTAAGCACTTTTGAAAATTTTTCACCATCTTCATTGCCAAGATAAGAAATCATTTTTTTTATTTTAGGTGCATCAAAACAATTTAATCTTCTTATTACTGTCATATATATATTATATAATTTATTTTTTATCTTTTCAAGTTTGTGATAAGATTTTTTGTGTGTGTTGTAATATGAAAACGGCGGTTGTTTATAATAATAAAATTATTCTAAAAAATGCTTACTATATTAAGCTGGATGGAAGATATATTGTATTTG
>CALUVX010000057.1 GCA_944324295.1 Candidatus Gastranaerophilales bacterium | reverse complement strand
TAACGAAAATTTTATCGGAATTTTGATCCGCACCTGTAACAAATAGTTCCAGCATAAGCTAATACTATCACGGCAGTATTTTCATTGTAAAGATAAACTACAGTCTATTTTTAATTTCTGTTAAACTATCGCCGCCAAATTTCAAAAGAAACTCATCAACAAGTACACAGGCAATTCTGTTTTCTGCAACAACAGAACACGCCTCAACAGCACAGGTATCAGAACGTTCAAAATGTGCCTCTGTCTCTGTCATATCTTTTAAGTCTATTGTTCTTAACGGTTTTCGAAGTGTCGGGATAGGTTTCATAACCGCTGTTATAACAACAGGCTCACCATTAGTCATTCCGCCTTCTATACCGCCTGCATTATTAGTTTTTCGAACAATTTTACCGTCTTCAAGATACATTTGGTCATGAAACTCACTGCCAAACATCTTATATGCGTGATGATTTCCGATAGAAACAGACTTTACGGCGGGAATACTCATAACTGCCTGTGCAATTTTCCCGTCAAGTTTTCTGTCCCAGTGAACATAAGAACCCAAACCAACAGGAAGATTTTCATATATAATTTCAAATTTTCCGCCCAAAGTGTCGCCTGCTTCTTTAGCTTTGTCTATTTCCGAATGAAATTCTTGTTCATTCTTGCCCTGCCCTATCTGTAAGATTTTGGAAGAACAAGTTACTCCGAATTCTTTAAGAATTTGTTTTGCAACAGCTCCGACAGCCACTTCTATTGCAGTTTTACGTGCACTTGAGCGTTCAAGAATATTTCTCAAATCCGTTTGATTATATTTAACGCTCCCGGCAAAATCCGCATGTCCCGGACGATATTTTGTGAAAGCCTTTTCATCCGTAGTATCGTCAGGGTTTGTACTCATAATTTTTTGCCAGTTTTCAAAATCTTTATTTTGAATAACAAGTGTAATCGGTGAGCCTAAAGTTTTACCAAAACGTACACCTGATGTTATTTCAACGGTATCAGATTCAATCTTCATTCTACCGCCGCGGCCGTAACCTCCCTGACGGCGTTTTAACTCATTATTGATAAAACCGGGGTCTATTTCAAACCCCGCAGGTATTCCTTCTATTATTGCGGTTAAACATTTACCGTGGCTTTCACCCGCAGTTAAAAATCTGAATTTGTCGAGCATAATCCTCTTTTATTTTTTAGTTGCATATTTCAGGAATATTTGTTCCTTTGTCTGCATCAACTCTTCTGTTATCTGCCATTTTCCGTTAATCTTTTTAACAATCATATAAGTTTTCAATTTATAAGTTTCGCCAGAAGGTTGTCTTAAAGAACTGATTTTATATGAACCGTTTCCCAAAGATGTTACGGAAACGTTAGTGTAAGTATTTTTATAGCCTCTCATTTTGGCACCTGCCTGGCCAATTTTCATTTGTTTTATATAAGTCGCTGTATTTGTATTAACATCAACTAATTCTCCGTTTGGTTTTACAACCTGTCTTATAATTTTTGCACTTGGAGAATACATAGTTGTTATTACAGGATTATATGAATTTGCAGCAGAGACATAACTGTTAAAAAATTTTAATGCCTCCTGTGAATCATCTGCAAATGCCTGTAAACCGCTTATTAAAAACATTGCAAATATTATAAAAATTGATAGTAATTTTCTCATTTTTTCCCTTTCTACACTTAATCTTCTCATATATAAAACGACAAGTGCATAAATTTTGTTCATTTTAATTATATCATATAAACGCTGAATGTCATTAAACTAAATATGTAGTAAAATCAGAATATGAATACACAAATTTTATCGGAATATCTGGAATTTTTAGAAATTGAAAAAGGACTTGCAGAAAACACTCTTGAAGCTTACAGAAGAGATTTAAGCGATTTTTTTGATTTCTGTGCTGATGAAGATATTCAAAACATTCAAAGAACCAGAGTTAATTCATATATAAGAAATTTACATGAAAAACATTATTCACCCACAAGCATTATGCGAAAAACTGCATCCCTACGCGGTTTTTTCAAATGGGCATGCACAAATGAAATAATAAGAACAAACCCTACCTTAACTCTTGAACAGCCAAAAGTTCCGCAAAGGCTTCCTAAAGTTATGACTGTTGAAGAAATTAACAATCTGTTAAACCAAAATTTGACAAAAATTCACAGGGTTATTGCAGAACTTCTTTACGGCTGCGGTCTTAGGGTATCTGAGCTTGTTAATCTTAAAATAAATGACTATGACCTTAACGGAAAATATCTTGAATGTACTGGGAAAGGATCTAAAGATAGAATTGTTCCACTCGGTAAAAAATCAATTAAGGCCATAAAGGACTTTTTACCCGAAAGGGATTACAATTTACAAAAATACAATATACAATCAAAATTTCTTTTGATAAATGAACATGGAAAACATGTTACGCGTCAAGAAGTTTATACATTTATCCATGAACTTGGCAAAAAGCTGCACAAGGCAATTTCTCCACACACTCTTCGGCATACTTTTGCAACACATTTATTGGAAAACGGGGCAGATTTAAGAGTTGTACAGGAACTTCTCGGACACAGCAATGTTTCCACAACCCAATTATATACTCATATCAGTAAAAAACGCCTCAAAGAAGTCTATTTTTCAATTCAAAAGCGTGCCGCTTTACCCGATACAGCTTAAGACTATACATAAGGCGCATTTTTATTTTTGGGTGAAATATTTTCATAATTATCTCTTGACATACAAAAAACTAAAACAAAATTGTAATTCTGAGCCTATAATATGAGATTCTTCGGGCTATTCCCACAGAATGACAGGTAGAATCGCATTATCCGTCATTGAGATTTTGTCATTTACTATGATAAATTTTCCCACAAAGTATTCAGTGCCTGCATCTCGTTTCTTGATTTTATGTCATTTAGGAGTTGGTCTATTGCATCTTTATTAACTTCAGTTAATTTATAAGAAAAATCAGCACTTTCATCCCCACCCGCTTTATGAGAAAGCTCATGCAAAGCTGTTTCCAATGCATCACTAAAACTTGCAGAGTTAATATAATTCTTGTCAATCCAAAAACCTTTTGAAACATGATTATCAACAATTGCCTCGGCATTGCAATCAGAATACATTTTTCTGTCTTTTATAGAATTTCTGTCAAACAAGTATATTTTTGTATTAAGTTCATCAGAACTAAAATGTTTATCTTTCAAAGATGGAGACAGTTTATTTATTGCCTCTTTTAATATGAGTATTTTCTTTTTCTGAACATCATTTGGGATAACAACATCATGTGCTCTTGCATCACCTAATACATTTCGTATAGTCGGCATTCCAACATTTGAAAAATATGATTTACAAACCCTATATCCTTTCAATCTTAAATCATAAACAACATCTGGTGTTGCAAGCGAATAAGAAATATTGTTTTCAGGGAATTTTATATAAAGTTTATTGTTATCAGAGGCCAAATTTACTAAATTTAAAAAATACTCAAGAAATGAATCCATAGGTGTTTTTTTATCATACTCTTTTTCATCCCAGTACCTTTCAAGAGATTTTAACAATTTAACTTTATCATCTTTTGACATATTTTCGTTTCTTGCAAGCCAGCTTCCAATTCCTTGTATATCTGCTGTATTCAAAGACGTTCTGTCCCGCGATATATCAACAACTTTAACCGGCAGTTTTTCTTTTATAAATATTACGATACCGTCAAGACTATCAAATTGACCGTCAAATTCAAATCTTTGTCCGGCAATATAAATACCTCCCTTCTCACCTTTGGGAAGATTTTTTATACCCAAAATATCATTTTCAAAGTCAGGACATTTAAAATGAGTGTTACCTGAATTGTAAAAACGGTTTATCGTTGCCCTTAAAGAATTTAAAAGATTTTTATCAGATGTTTCAAATTCTATATAATTTCCATTATAACCGCCTGTTTTATCAAGAGAATATGATAACACACGCTTATCCGAAAGATTACCGTCAGTAAGAAAATAAGTAACTTTCCAATTATCGGAAGCTATTCTGACATCTTCTGCACCGCCGTCTTTTAAAAGTTTCAATGTTGCCATTTTTAACCCTTCACCATAATTTCCCGCTGCTCTGGCATTGGTGTGTTTAGTGGATTCTCCGATATAAACAGCTTTATCAGGTGTATAAGTTGATTTACCTTCTATGCTTACGTTATATTTTCCATTGCTTACCGGTTCAAAGTGAAACCTTACACCGTCAAGTGTTTGCCCATGTCCATCAAAGAAATTTTGTAATATATCACGGGCAATTTTATCATTATTCCATTTTACAGAATCGGCGTAACTTTCAGAGATATTTGTCGGCTGGCATTTAACAGGGCTAAAATCAGCAGATTTCATGTGTGTAATTTTAACTTCATCAGACATTGGAACTTCATAATCAAATCTACCGTCAGAAGCAATTTGAGGAATATCGAGTTCTTTTATATTTATACGATTTGTTGTTCCGGCAGATGAAGGTAATGGTATTGCATCAGGATGAACCGTTGCCCCTCCTTTACCGGTAATAGGGGGATTTTTAATATCATACCCGTAGTCACCATTTTCAATTTTTTCTTTTAAATCATTTAGAATTTTATCACGGCGGTCTTTAGGAGCCAGATCCCCTTCTAAAATATCTGAAAGAGCATCCTTACCTCTTTGTGCAATTTCCTTTAATCTTTCATTCACTTTAGTAAGATTTTCATTATTATATGTAAGTGTTTTAACCTGCTCTCTGGTATTTTTCAAAATTCTTAATTTTGACCTGTTATCCAGATAAACTATTGCACCACCTAAAAATGCTGCAGACAACGCTACAGATATCATTAACCCTTCTAATTGTTTTTTAGTATATATTTTCTCCTGTTCATACTTTTTTTGTCTTATTTTATGAGAATCCGATATATTATTTTTTGCCTGAAAATTTGGTATTACAGAATTTCCGACGGATAAGACAACTTTCATTGGATACCTTTCACACTTATATTATTATAAAAATCGAAAATATTTAATTTTGCTATTTTTCCAATAATTATATAATAAATATAAAAAAATTCGTCATTCCTTGATATGGAATGACGTTGAATGATTAATAAGATAATTTTTAAATCTATTATCTGATTTGAACCGGCATAATCAGACAAACATAGTCTTCTTCATTATTCGGTCTGAACATTGTTGCAGACAGAGGAGTGTTTAATCCGATTTTAACTTCATCAGAATCAATATTTTTTAATGCTTCTAATACAAATTTGTAGTTAAAAGCAATTGCCAAATCTTCACCTGTATAATCTATATCAATACTTTCTTCAGATTTACCGGAATCCGGAGTATCTGCGGTTAATTTTAATGTATTATGGCTGAATTCCAGTTTTACGATACTTGTTTTTTCATTAACCATAATAGATACACGCTCTAAAGCAGATGTCATTTGAGAAACATTAACAAGTGCTTCTTTCGGGCTTTCCTTCGGAATAAGCTGATTGTATTTCGGGAACTGGCCTTCCAAAAGTCTTGAAATAGTTGTTGTTCTTTCTGATTTTATAATAATTTTTGATTTTTCGGTATAAATTTTTACAGACTCTTCATCTATAAAACCGCTCATTTTTATAAATTCATTTAGTGTTTTGGAAGGAATAATAAGTTGTTTTGCATGATTATCTTTATTATCAATAGTTTCACGTACTCTTGCAAGACGATTTCCGTCTGTAGACGCTATTTCCATTATATTTTCAGAAATATCGCATACAATACCGGATAAAAGATTGCTGGTTTCATAACTTGCCGCAGCAAAACCCGCTTGTTTTACAGCTTTTACAAAAGGTCTTATTTCTATTTCAAAACCTTCTTCTTCTTTTACTTCTATATTTGAAAATTCCGGCGGAAATTCAGCGGCCGAAATACCGATTATATCAAACTTTGAATTATGACATGTAATATTAACAGTTGTTTCACTTTCTTTCATTTCAAAAGTAATAAGTTTGTCGCCGAGTTTGGAAACTATTTCATTGAGGGTTTTTGAAGGTAATGTAATTTTTCCTTCTTCTTCAACCTGTGCATCAACAAGAGCTATTACCGTTAAATCCAAATCGGTTGCAACAAGTTTTATAGTTCCTTTATCAATAGTTTCAATTAAAATATTCATTAATACGGGTTGTAAAGCTTTTACTGAAGTAGCTCTTTCTACAATTTTAATCCCGTTATACAAATCCTCTTTTTTTACAACAAATTTCATAATTATTACTCCCCATATATTTTATCATATAATATATAATTATATTTGTTAAAAATTTAAATTGAATAAAATAATACAAAATGTAACCTTTTTAAGTTTTGAACAAAAGATTTTTTATTAATTATTATATTAATAAATATAATTTATAATTTAATAATAATAATAAGCTGCAAATATTTGTAGAAAAGTGGTTGAAATTATTACTATAATTGATTTTGTAATGTTAATAAAATTGTAGAAAACTATACAATAAAAATAGTAAATCTGTAGAAAACTTTATATTTCCAAAAATAATGTAGAAAACTCATGAGTTTTCTACATAAAAAGTGATAATTTTCTACTGTTTTCTACAGGGTTATGGAGATTTATTTTTTCTTATGGAATAAATTTGTAAACTTATTCCAGCCGTTTTTGAAAAAGTCTTTTACTTTGTCCAATTTAAATTTACTTGTTAAATTTTTCAAATGCGGAAGCAATTTAGACTTAAATTTCCAGCCGCCTAATATTAATGCTCCTGCCGCAAGTCCGCCAAAAAGCCATTTTTTCCAGGCGGGTACAGAAAATTTATCATTTTTATTACTTTTTTCGTATTGAAATTCATCTACTTGTGGCTGCTCAAGCTTTTTGTTTTTTGGCATCGGGCCGACAAACGGAGATGGTGTATGAGCGATACTTCCAACATAACGTGGGGATTGTTCTGTTATATATGATGGTGCATCAAAATCTAAAGCACCGTTTAATGCTAACATATCCAAATTATCAGCCCATGCTGGAGACATAAAATACCATCCTTTTTGACATTGAAAAGTCAATTTTCTACCTTACATGTATATAAAGAATTTTTTGGGGCAAAAATTGCTTTTTAAATGTTTATTTGTTAAATTTTGTAATATGAAAGAGATTTTTAAAGAATATAAATATCTTATTTTATTATGGATATTTTGTATAATCGGATTATTATTTTTTTGCGGTCATTATTCAAATATATTAATAGATTTCGGACGTGAGGTTTATTATCCGGAGCAAATTCTTGATGGAAAAGTTTTATATAAAGATTTATTCAATATTTACGGTCCTTTGTCCTATCAGTTTAATGCTTTGTTATACAAGCTTTTTGGGATGAAACTATCAACATTATATTTTTCCGGGTGGTTTTGTTCAATTCTTGCTGTAAGTGGAATTTATTTAATCGCACAAAAATTCTTAAGTAAATTTTTGAGTTTTTGTATCGGCTTTTTTACAATATCTGTTTGTGTTGCAACAACATGTATTTTTAATTTTCATTTTCCTTATTCGTGGGCCGTATTATACGGATTAATTGCATTTTTATATTCTCTTTATTTTCTTTTAAAATTTAATGATGATAAGAAATGTTTAAATCTTTGCCTGAGTTCATTGCTTGCGGGTATTTGTATCGCGAATAAGTATGATTTTCTGTTTTATGCATTTGTTGTTTTGTTTTTTATTTTTAAAGAAAAAAACTGGAAAGCATTTTTATGTTTTATTTCAGTCCCTTTGATAAGCTGCGGAATACTTTTTATTCAAGGAATGAAGATTTCAGACCTTATAACGACTTTGCAGACAATTAAAATAATGGCCGGAACTAAGACATTAACTTACTTTTATCAAAATGGGGGAATATATTTTCATCCTAAAGCACTTCTTACTGATATTCAACTATTTTGTAAAGTTGGAATTCCTTTTGGAATTATACTTTACGGGGCTTATCTATTTGAAAGAAATAAAAGTGTATCAATAGTTTTGTCAATTGCCGGTTATTTTCTTTATCTTTGGTTTTTTACAATAAATATAGGGAGTACATTAGGATTTTTGCCTATGTTTTTATTGATTTTATTTTTAATCTGCTTGAAAAAAATTAATAAAAACCTTGTTATATTGAGTCTTGCGGCTCTTGCCGCAAGTGCAAAAGTCTTTTGGGTCATGCTTCTTTATTTGTACGGAAACTATTATGTGTCAATAGTTTTGATTGCTATTTTGGCCTTAATCTTCAATTTTATACCCAAAAAACTTGAAAAAGTTTCAGGTGTTTATTTGTTGATTGCATCAGCCTGTTTTCTTTTTGCAAATTTTTATATGCTCTCGATTGCGGATAACAGAATTCAAACTGACAAGGGAGTTATTTATACTGAAAAAACAATTTCAAATAGTTCAAATGAATTTATAGAGTTTATTAAAAAAGAAACAAAACCTGATGACAGAATAGTAATTTTTCCTGAAGGTATGACCATTAATTTTCTTACGGACAGAAAATCCGATGATTACTACAACTCATTGATTCCTTTATATATTGAAACTTTTGGGGAAGAGGAGGTTATAGAACACTTTAAATCCGATTTACCGGAATATATAGTATTTAATAATCAGAGTATGAAAGATTATTATTTACAATATATTTGTTCTGATTATGCATTAGATTTCTGCAGTTTTATAAAAGAGAATTATTATCAGCGTAAATTAATTGATAACGGATTTAGGTATTTAATATTTAAACGAAAATAGTTTTTATGCTAAAATTTAATGGTAGATTTAACCCCATTTTTCCGGGGTAATGGAATATAAAAACAGTAAAAAGATATAAGGATAAAAAATGGAAAAGTTTTATTTAACAACTGCAATAGATTATGTAAACGGAGCTCCCCATATCGGGCACGCTTACGAGAAAATATTAACCGATATAATAGCAAGGCATTATACTCAAAGATGCGATGATGTATATTTTTTAACAGGAACTGATGAACATGGTATAAAAATTCAAAAAACGGCTGCTGAAAAAGGAGTTACGCCAAAAGAATTATGCGACGAAAATGCTCAAAAGTTCAAAGATGCATGGAAAGCTCTTGATATTGATTACACAAAATTTATAAGAACAACAGATGAAGATCATGAAAGAATAGTTCAGCATATTTTTGATAAACTTTTGAAAAAAGGTGATATTTATAAACACTCTTATGAAGGATTATATTGCACCGGTTGTGAATGCTTTTTAAATCCAAAAGATTTGACGGAAGACGGGCTTTGTCCTGACCACTTAAAAAAGCCTGAAATTGTAAAAGAAGAAAATTACTTCTTTAAACTTACAAAATACAAGGATGCAATAATTAAACATATTAAAGAGCATCCGGATTTTATCGTACCTTCATTCAGAGCAAATGAGGTTATAAATCAGCTTGAGGATATTCAGGATATCTCGGTTTCCCGTGCAAAGTCGAACGTAAAATGGGGTATTGATGTTTTGGGAGATGATGAGCAGTCTATCTATGTTTGGATTGATGCTCTTTCAAATTATATTACTGCTCTTGGATATGACACTGAAAATCCGTCTGAAAACTTTAAAAAATACTGGCCCTGTGATGTTCATGTAATAGGAAAAGATATTTTGAAATTTCATAGTATTTATTGGCCTGCATTTTTGCTTGCGTTGGATTTACCGCTTCCAAAGCATATTTTTGCTCATGGTTGGATTACAATTGACGAATCTAAAATGTCAAAATCTCTCGGAAATGTAATATCTCCGACCTCTGTTCTTGAAAGCTTCAATCTTGAACATCCTGATGCTTTCAGATACTATATGGCAACATCTGCACCGTGCGGACGCGACGGGAATTATTCCGATGATGACTTTAAAGAAAAGGTTAACGCTCATCTTGCAAACAGTATGGGAAACCTCTTAAACAGAACTTTATCAATGCTTGTAAAATACTTTGACGGCGAAGTTAAGGAAGAATTTAAAGGGGAAAATCCTCTTGCTAAAAAAGCTCTCGGAACAGTTCAAATTGTAAAAAATCATTTTGATAATTTTGAAATAGCGGAAGCAGGACTTGAAATTACGGCATTGGTTGATGCTGCAAATAAATATGTTCAGGATAATGCACCATGGACACTCGCAAAAGAAGGAAAAATGACTGAATGCGGACGTGTTCTTACTAATGTTCTTGATATTATGTGTATCATTGCATCATTAATTTATCCGTATTGTCCGAATATTGCACAAGATATGGCAAAACAATTGTCATTTGAGTTAAAAACAAAACTTGATGATTTAACTTCTGACAGTATTAAATGCGGAAAGTTAATATCAAAAGAAGATATTACACCGGTATTTTTACGACTGGATTCGGAGCTTGCAGATAAATCTTCTAAAAAGCAGTAGCAAAAAAAAATAACACTATTTTTGTATAGTCATCCTGAACTTGTTTCAGGATCTAATGCAGATGCTTTAATAAATTCAGCATGACACAAAAATAGTGTTATTATGTAATTATTCATCCTCTTGCTGTTTAATCAAACTTCCCACTGCCGCATACATAGCAGCAGAAATTTCTGCGGTTGATGAAAACGGTCCGTATTTTTTCATAAAATCAGCAACATCAAAAGTGTTTAAATAATTTTGTAGTGCGGCTGATGATTCATCAGTTAAATTATTTGTAAACATAATATTTTTGAGATAATTTGTTGCTTTTTCTTCAACATCGTCTTCATCATAATCTGAAGAAGAGAATTGGGTTACATCTTTTTCTTCAGCTTCTTTTGTTGCAACACCGTATTCTTTGGCCTCTTCTGTTGCATTTTCTTCCTGTGTTTCTTGTAATTCGTCTTCTTCTTCAACTGCAGCCGCAGCTGATGTGTAAGCGTTTGTTGATACTCCTGTAATTTCCATATACCTGTCCTTTCTGTGAATTTTTACACATGATGTATATCGGACACTTTATAAAGAAACTTTAGAATTTTGTAAATTAATGTAAATTAATTTAGGGTTATGTTATAATGGCCTTATGAGAAAACCGATTGTAGCAATAGTAGGACGCCCAAATGTGGGAAAATCAACATTCGTAAACCGTCTTGTGGGTTCGCGAAACTCTATTGTTGATGATTTGCCGGGGGTTACACGCGACAGAATTTATTTTGATGTTGAATGGCAAAATAAAATCTTTACGGTAATTGATACCGGTGGAATTGTTCCCGGAGATGAAGATGAAATAATGCTTTCTATTTTTGATCAGGCAAAAATTGCATGTGAGGAAGCAGACAAAATTATTTTTATTGTTGACGGAAAAGAAGGTGTTAACCCTGTAGATTATGATATTGCCAATATTTTGAGACAATCTGGAAAACCGGTTTTCCTTGCTGTGAATAAATCCGATAATCCGGAATCTTTAATGATGGTGAATGACTTTTATTCTCTTGCAATCGGGGATCCTATAGGAATTTCAGCTCTCCATGGATCTGGCGGTGTCGGTGATCTTCTTGATTTGGTTACGGAAGATTTTTCCCGTGAGATTGAGCAAAAAGACGATGAAAAAATACGAATAGCAATCGTCGGAAGGCCAAATGCGGGAAAATCATCTATTGTGAATGCTCTTTTGAACGAAAACAGAGTAATAGTTTCTGATGTATCAGGAACAACCCGCGACAGTATTGACAGTTATGTAAAATATAACGGCAGAGAGTTTGTTATAGTTGATACCGCAGGTATCAGAAAAAAATCTAAAGTTGACTGGGGTGTTGAAAAATTTGCGGTTGACAGGGCAATCCGTTCAATCAGGGACTGCGACGTTGCACTTCTTGTGATTGATGCAACCCAGGGAATTTCGGATCAGGATAAAAAAATAGCTTCAATTATAACGGAAGCGGGAAAAGGTTTGATTATTGCAATTAATAAATGGGATTTGATAGAAGATAAAAAATCAAATACTATTAATCAATATAACAAGAAACTTTCAAATGATATTCCGTTTCTTGAATTTGCGCCGAAAATTTATATATCTGCCGTAACAAAACAAAGACTTCACCAGATTTATACAGAGGCGGAAAAAGTTTACGCAGAATGTATAAAACGTATTTCGACAGGTCTTTTAAACAAGGTTATTAAAGAAGCGTACATGCTTAATCCTCCTGCATCTTCAAAAGGAAAAACATTAAAGATTATGTACGTAACTCAAACTGGCATTCAGCCCCCGCATATTGTAATTTTTGCAAATAATGCTGATTTGATGAAGGATCACTACAAACGTTATATTGAAAATAAATTGCGTGAAGCCTTCGGCTTTTTTGGAACAACAATAAGGCTTTCGGTCAGAGAACGTTCAGATAAAGATAAAAAATAAAAGAGGTTTAAAAAACCTCTTTTATTCTTCTAAAATACTGACGAAATTAATGTTGTCAAATACGTCTATTTTGGTTTCGTCAATTGAAAGCTCATACTTTTTTAAAATTTCATCAGTAATAATAACTTTTTCAGCTTCCATAATCGGTTCAATAAGGGGTTCCTGTTTCATCTTTCATGCTCCTAAAAATAAATCCGCTTAAACAATTGCTTCTGAAACGTAATTAATCATTTCATCAAACATATTTTGTAAGGGTAAAGTAATATCGACCATTGTTTCTTTTTGAATTTTGGCTAGTTCATTATCAAGTGATTTGTGCGGTTTAACTGCAACTGTTTCAAGTTTTCCTTCTTCAAGCTGGTTTAACAAATCTCTTGAAAAGTCTTTTGTGTTCCTCAGTGAGGATAAAATTGCGCAGTCTATTCTGAATAATTCTTCGGAACTCAATTCACTGCTAAGCATTCTCTCCATTGCATCAATGTCATTAATGTCGCGCATAATGCCATTTGCAATTGTGTTACAGTCTTCGACCATAACATTTTCAATTTTCGACTTCATTTAAAAAATTACCTCCAATTAACTATTGCTCTGTCTGTAAATTTAATCTCGGTAATTTTGTCGAAAAACTTTAATAAAAAACATGGTTTGTTACATTATGTTTACAAATACAAAAAATACTTTTGTAATACGTATTTCCTTCCCCCGAAAAAGAAAGTCTCGTCGTTTGACAAGACTTATAAATATACATTTACCCCACACTTTTTATAACATAAAAAATATAGTTTGTCAAGCTTTTTATTTATTAATTTTTAAAAATTTTTATACATCAAGTTTGTTTAATGAAATTTTTAATCTTTGTTCTGTAAGTAAAACACTGATAGTTTTATCATGAATTGTATTTGCAATAGCGTTAATATCTTCCGGCGTAATTTCGAAATCTCTTGCAACGCCTGTACTGTTTGCAAGGAGTTTTACATGTGCAAGAAGTTCTTGAAGCTGCAAATCGAGATCGGCGATTAAATCTTCATAATGCCCGATGCTCTGATTATTTTCATCTTCCATACGTATCCCCATTAAATGTAACTAAATGTTTCAATAATATAATTGTAATTTGATTTTATCTATTTGTCAATAGATAAATGCCAATTATAACAACAGAGAATATAATGTTGGCATGATAATTGTTAATTTGTATAACGTGAAATGGAAGAAAAGATATACAAATAAGGAGCTTGCCATTATGTCTGGATTAAGTACGGCAACAATTACTAAGCTTACAAAAGGCGAGCATGTTGATTTGAAATTAAGCACGCTTGAAAAGATTGCAAAGTTCTTTGGATGCAGCGTTCTTGATATTCTTGAAGAAGTCGAAGATTAATATAAATTTTTAATAATATTGCGTTTTTATCTGCTTTGTTTTATAATTTTTTCGGGTAAGCCCTGTTTTCATTAACTTGCCTTTGAGGAACAAACTATAAATTTGTATGACCGTAAAGGAAGGAGGTGATAATGTGGAATTCAGTATAACTGAAAAAGCGTTAGGTCTTATCTTCTTGATAATACTAACGCTTAAATTTTACCACTAAACGGGGCTTTTAAAGGGGCAAGCGGTAACTTGTCCCGCCCTTTATTTATAATTATAACTTATTTTTGGAAAAATACAACCCCTGTTAAAATGGAACTTATATCGCAGTTTACACGAAATGTATTCAAAATAGAGCCATACTGTCATTCTGAATGTCGGATTGACCTCCGTGTTTCGGAATCTCTGTGTTGATAGACCCTGAAACAAGTTCAGGGGGACAGGTTAAGATGTTGTTTCGTGTAAACTGAGATATAAGTCTCGTTAAAATATTTCATCGGGACTTAATTCAAAAGCTTCCACACTTGAATAGTCTGTCGGAAGTATAAAAACTATTTTATCGGACAGTGCTTTTTTATCCAGTTTCATTAATTCTGTTATTTTTTCCGGATTGAACGGCGGAATTTCACAGAAATTGTACTTTTTCATTACATCTTCTGCAAGAAATTTGTAATTTTTGTCAATTAAATTCCTTTTTACGGCAAGATTAAAAGCAAATTTCATTCCCTCAACAATTGCTTCGCCGTGAGTATATTTTTTATATTTGGTAATCTTTTCTATGGCATGACCGTATGTGTGCCCGAAATTTAAAATACGTCTTAAACCGCTTTCTGTTTCATCTTTTTCTACTACGGAAATTTTTAATTTTACACAGATTTCAATAAGTTTTGATAAAGTTTTTTCATCACGGGCAAGAATTTGCTCTGATTTTTCGCTTAAAAAATTAGTGAGGTTTAGTTCTTCTTCACACTTACAGCTTTTTTCTATAAAGGAGTATTTTACAACTTCGCCTAACCCTGTTTTAAATTGTCTGTCATCAAGTGTTTTTAAAAATTTCGGATTGATAAATACAACTTTCGGCTGGTAAAAGCTTCCTACAAGATTTTTGCCAAAATCGGTGTCAATTGCGACTTTTCCGCCAACTGAACTATCAACACAGGCAAGAAGTGTTGTCGGAACCTGTATGAAGTCAATTCCCCTCATATAAGTTGACGCTGCAAAACCTGCAATGTCTCCGACAACTCCGCCGCCTATTGCAATAATTGCATCTTTGCGGGTTAATTTCATTTTTAGGGCGCACTCAAGTATTTTTTGGTAATTTTTAAAATTCTTTTCTTTTTCGCCGTCTTTAAGAATAAATTTATTTTCTTTCGGGATATTGAGATTTTTGCCGTACAATTTTTCAACTTTTTGTGAAATTACGGCAAGATAATTTTTGCCTGCTGTAAATGTTAAAATTTTATCCGCAAGATCATTGATAGTTTCGCTTTTTATTATTATTGGATAATATTTTTCTTTCTGTTCTATTTTGACCGATAACTCAACCATTTATTTTTAATACTCCGAGAATTTCCTGTGCAACATCATAAGGTGTCTTGCCTGTTGTGTCAATTGTTATATCTGCTTTTTGATAATTCTTTTCACGAAGTTTCATAATTGATGCAATTTTTTCTACCGAAAAATTTTTCTTTAAAAGCGGGCGGTGATTTTCAAGTTTTATTCGTTCATAAATTCCTTCCGGCGTAGCTTTTAGGTAAATAACATTTGATGTTTCAAGCATTATTTTTCTGTTTTCTTCATTTTCAAAAGCTCCGCCTCCTGCTGAGATTATATAATTTTGTTCTTTACAGAATTTTTTAATTTTTTCACTTTCCAGCATTCTGAAAAAAGGTTCTCCATGCCTCAAAAAGATTTCCGAAATCTTTTTTTGTGTGCTTTTTTCAATCTCGGAATCTATATCTGCGTAGTGAAAATCTGGAAGAACTTTCCTTAATTCTTCTCCGGTAGTTGTTTTTCCGCTGCCCATCATGCCTATAAGTAGGATGTTACTTTTCATATTTATATTTTACAATAAACAAAACGACCGGTATATTTTTTAATACCGGCCGTTTGTTATAATTAATTTAGTTATTATTGAATAGCTATTTCTTGCCCGTTGGTCATTTTGCTTAAGACTTCAACTGCTTTTTTTAGCTGTACATCGTTTTTGTTTTTAACATCTTCCTCGGTCAGTTTAACTTCGATATCCGGAGTTATACCTTTTTTATTAATATCAGTGCCGTTTGGAGTTAAATATTTTTGGATAGTAATATTTATACCTGATTCATAAGGAAGTTTGTTAATTTCCTGAACAAGACCTTTACCGAATGATTGTTCTCCGATAATTACGGCTCTGTGATTATCTTTCATGGCTCCGGAGAAGATTTCGGAAGCTGAGGCAGAGCCTTTATTTATGAGAACTACAACAGGTTTTTTAGTATAAACGCCGGCAGATGCTCTTTGGGTTTCCTTATAACCGTCTCTGTCAACAGTGCTTACGATAGTTCCGCCGTCAAGGAACATGTCGGAAATATATATTGCATTTGTCAAAAGTCCGCCCGGATTTGAGCGAAGGTCTATAATAAACCCTTTTTTGTCGCTGTTGTTGTTCAAAATTGTTCCGAATTCCGTTGCGGCATTTCTGCTTATAAAAGAGCTTAATCTAATGTAGCAGATATCATCAGGAATTTTCATATCTTCCGGAAGTTTTTGTGAAATTGATTTAATTTCTATTTCTTCACGTGTAATAGTGTATGATTTTGGCTGTGTATCTTTACGTTTTATAAGCAGTGTAACCTGTGTACCTTCTTTACCTCTGATTTTATCCGCAGCTTTGTCAACAGTAATTCCTTTAGTGCTGACCCCGTCAATTTCCAGAATTTCATCATCGGCTTTAAGTCCGGCTTTTTCCGCAGGAGTGTCTTCGATAGGTGCGATAACCATTAATTTTCCGTCCTTAACGGCAATTTGTATACCGATGCCTTT
>CALUVX010000056.1 GCA_944324295.1 Candidatus Gastranaerophilales bacterium | reverse complement strand
GGTCTTTCATCTGCATCTTTAAATATTTGGTACTTTCATTTAAATTATATCTAAATTTGTTCGGCACAACATATTCTCTGCCGCAGTTCGGGCAGCGCACGGTTTTTTTATATAAAATCAGACTGCCGCCTGTTCTTTCGATTTTTGAATATTTGCGAAGATATTTAAATTTCAAAAGATCGTCTGCGTTATATATACTTCGCTTTTCTGCTTTTTCAACAACGCTGAAACACAAAGGTACATTTAATTCTTTTTCAAAACAAGTCACAATGCTCTCCCCTTTCCATCCGCATACTGATTATAAAAAAACAGATGTACCTTAATCGGAACATCTGTCAGTAATAAGCGCATATTCTGTTTTGCACGTGTAAAATTTTTATGCATTGATAAGGGAACCGAAACAACATGCTTTAACTTCTTTGCAAAATATAAATTGAAGATTTGTACCAATTTTTTATGTAATCATCATGCAACAGTTCCGGAGTATTTTTAACCATACTGACAAACCGATTTGTTAAACCGTCCCACTCATTAAAATCGCCGGCTTCATAAAGCGACCATCTCATCTGCTCCAGAGTCCAGTTGCTTTTGATGGAATTGTTTAACATGGAAGTGGTTGCCCAGTTTTCAGGCTCATCCCTGCCGCCCATTGCTATAGGATAAATATGATCTATTGTTGGAAATAACTCCCAATACGCAAAGTGCCCTTCATTCATTTTGCCATTTTTATGGTATGGAAAAGCCGCCGGCAAATAATATGATAGAACTTTCAAAACACCCGGATTTATTAATTTCTCACCGGAATATCTGTCAATAAAGCCGTCTTTTTTAAACTGGATCATTTTTTGATTCATTGTATAACTTCTTGTGTATCTGATGAACGGTTTGAACGGGTATTCATTTGATATGATTTTTTCTGCTTCTTTGATTTCCCCGTTTTCCAAAGCGCACAAGGCTTTTTCCACTGCCGTGATATGTTCGTTCATAAAAGTAACTCCTGATTTAAATCATATCTTCATTAATCAATGCACAAATTGCCAACCTTTAACATTACTTTGCTGGGAGGTCAACAAGTATTTTCCAATATCCGTTTCGCCTGCCGTTTACTCTTTCAATCAACCCTTTTTCCTGCATTTCAACGGTCTTTGTTTTTATTGTTCTCTCAGATCTGCCGGTTATTTTCGCCAATGTTTTTTGTGTTACGAAAGGATTTTCTCTAATTTCGTTTAAGATTGAAAGTTCTTCCAAAGTGCAATTATTGCACTTTGAAGCATCCGAATTTGCACTTTGAACTTCACTTTGAAAATCAATGTGCAAATACCGGTTCTTTAATTCGTTGTGTTTATCAAGTAATAAGTTTTCAAAAAACTGCTCAAGATATTTATAAGCAGCCGTTATACCGATCTTCAAATTATTGTAGTTTGCTCTGACAAGTGCGTTTCTAAAATACCACGAATTTTTTGAAAACAGATCATTGTTTACATTAAAGCCGAATGATTTTAAATACTTAATGATAAAAACCGCGGTTGCTCTTGTATTGCCCTCGCAAAAAGGATGAATCTGCCATATCCCGGCAGTAAATTTTGCAATGTGCTTTATTGCCTCGGAAGCAGGCAAATCTTTATATGAAAATGCTTTTTCCATGGCAAAATCATAATCAAGCGTATCATTTATGCTGTCAAACGAAGCGTATAAAACCGTATCGCCTTTAAGCACCCATTCTTTTTTTGTTATATTATAAGTCCTGATTTCACCGGCATGCTTAAACACATCGGAAAACAGCCTTCTATGAATCGCCTTAAACTCAGCAGGAGAAAACTGAAAAGTATTTTCACTTAAAATCTCTGCAATTCTTGCAGCGACCTTATCTGCTTCCTCAGTACCTTCTTCTGTGGCTTTTCTTACATTTTGCTGTTCATAGTAACTGTGCAACCGTTTTTGAACAGTTTCTATATTGATTTTCCCCTCAATATGTTCTTTAGCAGTATCCAAAAGATATTCGGAAGTTTTAAGCCCATCCACATCCTGAAGACCAATTGCGGCTTTCCAAGACTCGCTGCGCTGCGCTTTATCAGGCTCTCCCTGTTTTATATATTCACTTAATTCAAAATTCCAGTTTCTTGAATTGTCCATATAACCACGCCTTATAATTTCTGCATATATTGTACCACACTTTTACAACAGAGTAAAACATAAATATACTTAACCAGTCATCAAATATCATATGACCGTTACAATATACAGAACTCATATTCAGTTTGATTTGGTATGTAATCTATAATTTCTATTTAAAACAATTTATGCTGTATTTTAACGAATTACCTTTAACTATTTTTGCAAACCGGTTTACTTCTGTGAAACACCCTCGTTATTTTTTAGAATATCTAATCATATTCGCACTTCTTTTTCACGACAAATTCAAAAAAATTCAAATTAAAAAATATAGTTAAAACACTGTATAGGAGTCCTCTTTTCCGGCTATAAGTGAAAGGCATTTTAAATTTGGCTTTTACAAAATTCGGACAGGAGTGATTCAAATTACAAGTTATGAATACAGAAGCGAGCCTTCGTTTCTGCGCAATCAGTTTAGCG
>CALUVX010000055.1 GCA_944324295.1 Candidatus Gastranaerophilales bacterium | reverse complement strand
AAAAAATTTTTGGATTTTATTTGATATTGTATCTTTAACAATGTTTTATGGCAATGTTTGTAACGAAAAAGATTACACTTTTTTCGCATAATTTTTTATCAAAAATAATGAATAATGTATATGTTACATAAAAGAAAGGAATTTTGTCATGGAAAATGAAAAGAAAGATAAGGAAACAATTAAAGAAAAAATGCATGATGCTGCTGACAAGGCCAAAGAAAAGGCCCATGATATGAAAGAAAATATTAAAGAAGGTGCTGAAAAAGTAAAAGAAAAAGCACACGAAGTTAAAGAAGATATTAAAGAAAAAGCCAAAGATGTCAAAGAAAAAGTTGCTGAAAAAATAGAAGGACATAAAGAAAAAAAAGAAGATAAAGCATAACTATTAAAACTATTAATCCCCTATAATAAGGGGATTAATAGTTTATAAATCTTGTTCTGATTCTTTTATAGGTGCACCAATTACCCTTTCAAGTTCTGCGGCATTAATGTTATAATTCAGCAGGTTTGAATAATAATCAAGTTGTGCGTTCAGATAGCTGTTTTCTGCATCTTTAAATTCAATTGCATCACCGAGTCCTACCTGATATCTTCTGAATGCCTGATATTGCCGTTCTTTTGCCTGTTGAAGTGCAAGTTTTGAAACTTCAATACTGTCATGAGAATTTAAAAGATTTATATAAGCACTTTTAACTTCCAAATATACATTTTGTTTTTGTTGTTCGTAATCAGCAACAGCTTTTTTATAGGATGCTTTAGCCTGATCAACCTGTTTTTTCAATAACATAAGATTTATAGCATTATAGTTTAATTGTACTCCGAATTGATATCCGTAATCACTGTCAATTTGGCGTCCACCCTGATTATATGAACCGAATGCCGATACATCAGGTGTGAATGCCCTTTTTGCACTTCTTATATTCAGTTCTGCTGCATCCATAAGTTTTTTTGCAGATAAAAGGGCCGGTCTTGAAGCCTGGGCTGTTTTCAGCAGGTCAGGGAAATTTACATCATAAGCTTTTGAATTAAGTTTGTCTTTCAATATGACATTTTCCAATTCAGGAATACCTACAGAATTGGCAAGTTGTGCAGCCGCAAGTTCAAGAGTATTTTTTGCTTTGA
This sequence comes from Candidatus Gastranaerophilales bacterium, assembly GCA_944324295.1. Classification (GTDB taxonomy): domain Bacteria; phylum Cyanobacteriota; class Vampirovibrionia; order Gastranaerophilales; family Gastranaerophilaceae; genus Stercorousia. The sequence goes on along the minus strand of CALUVX010000055.1, from coordinate 20,125 downwards.
TTAAATTTACCTTTGCATTTCCAAGGTTGTATTCAGCGGTTGTTACATCAATCTTTGCTTTTCTTCCTATATCGTATTGAGCTTTGGCCTGTTTATATTGTAGTTCAAAATCCTTGACAGTATCTTCATAAACTTTTTTTTGAATTTCAGCAAAAACAAGATTGTAATATGCAACTTTAACATTATAAATAACAAGTTCGATACTTGTTTCCGCATCATACCTTGATGATTCGTATGTCCTTTGTGCAGAATCTGCTGTGGCTTTGGTTTTTCCAAAATCAAACAGAAGCATATTAGCAGAAAGCGTGGGCATATAATACATATTGTATTTTTGAGACATCATTCTTGCATAAGAACTGGACATTGTCATCATCATATCATTTCTTGAATAACTCACTCCGGCACTTAATGTAGGAAAGTAATTTGACCAGGCCTGACCAACCATTGTTTTATATATTTCAGCATTGCTTATTGCTGACATTATTGTCGGATGGTGTGTAATTGCAAGTTTTATACAATCACTTAGTGTAACTTCCCCGTTCATGTCAGTATATTCTATCTGACTGTTAATCACAGGGAATTTGCTTTCATACATGCCCTCGGCTTCTTGAGAAGACTTCTGGTGATGTTTTGCATTTTCCCGGTTTTTTTTCAGTTCCCGTTTTAAGTTTGGTTTTTCATTATCCGGTTTGACAATTTCAACTTTTTCTTTTTTTTCTTCTTTTATTTTACTTTTCCCAAACCAGCCTTTAGCCATCACAGGCGTAGAATTTAGGGTTATAATCAAGCATATTAAAAACAGATTTAAAATCTTTTTCATTATATTTTACATCTCCAAATCTTTTTCGGTAATTTCTTTTTTCGGGAACAAATCTACAAATTCCTGAACTATAACATAAAATGCCGGTGTTAAAACGGCCCCTAGAGTTGCGGCTGCAATCATACCGCCAAATACAGTTGAGCCTACTGATATTCTTGAATTTGCTCCTGCTCCTGCCGCAAATAACATTGGCATTACACCTATGATAAATGCTAATTCTGTCATCATGATAGCTCTGAATCTTAATTTTGCCGCCTTTACCGCAGCTTCTTTAACGGGCAGTCCGTGTTTTTCATGTTCTTCTTTTGCAAATTCAACAATCAGGATAGACTGTTTAGCGGCAAGACCTATTAATGTAATCATACCAACCTGTGAATAAATATCAAATGACTGGTTAATCATCATCTGGAATATTAATGCTCCCAAAGCCGCAATAGGTGATATCAAAAGAACGGCAATAGGTATTGTATAGCTTTCATACAGTGCGACAAGGAAAAGATATACAAATATTAAGGCCATACTTACAATCATCAGAGTTTGTCCGGAAGCTTCACGTTCCTGAGCTGATGTTCCGGACCAGTCAAATGTAATATCTGAAGGAAGTGTTTGTTTAGCAACTTCTTCCATGGCCTTCATCGCATCACCCGAACTTTTTCCTACAGCTTGTTGCCCTTGTATTTGTACAGATTTATACTGGTTGTATCTTGTGATTGATGCGGTACCTACTGTTTGTTTTAACTTAACTATTGATAGTATCGGAACCATTACTCCATTATTATTCTTTACATATATACCGGAAAGGTCGGTCGCTTTATCTCTAAAGCGGCTTTCGGCCTGCATTTGTACCTTAAATACCCTGTCATATTTGTTAAAGTCGTTAACATAATATGTTCCGAGCATTGATGATAATGTCGAATAAAGTTCCTGAAGATCAACATTTTGTGCAAGAGCTTTTTCATAATCAATTTCAACAATATATTGAGGTACGTTTGCCTGGAAAGAGGTGTACACACTTGATAGAGACGGATTTTGATTTGCCGCTGCAACAAGTTTGTTAGCCCAGGTTTCCAATTCCTGTGCGGTATATTCACCTTGTGAAAGCATTTGGAATTCAAAACCGCCCATCATACTCATACCGTTAATTGCCGGTGGAGAAAATGCCTGAATTTGGGCTTCTTTTGTATTGGCTGCAACTACTCTTACCTGATTAAGAACTGCTACGTGTGAAAGGTCTGTTGCTTCGCCTTTTATTTTTTTTGAAATCCATTTAACAGGATTCATTTTTCTTTCACTGTAGTCCAGAAGCTGTATAATTACGTTTGCCTGGTTAACAGCACTATCCCCGCCGAAAACTGTTAATTTTTCTGGATTTACACCGGGTATATCCCTTATTTGATCCACAAATTTTCTTGCGACTTCTTCTGTTCGTGATAACGAAGCTCCGTCGGGTAATGTTATACTAGCAATCAATACACCCTGATCTTCATCAGGTATAAAACCTGTTGAAATAGTTTTAAATGAAATCAATGTAAGAAGAACTATTCCCGCATAGAATATTGCTGTGAGCTTTTTATTGTATACGAACTTTTTAACGTATTCAATATAAAAATCTTCAACTTTATTAAAAATTTCGTTAAATTTTACAACAAGAACAGATGTTCTTTTATTTATTCTATCTTTAATATGTTCAAGGTGGTTAAGCCATGGCAATTTGCTGTAATCGTGTTCTTTCTTTTCTTGGCCAAGAAAATGTGAGCACATAGCGGGTGAAAGTGTTAATGCGCATATTGCAGAAATTGCGATTGATACTGCGATACAAACAGCAAATTGTTTATACATAACACCTGTCATACCCGTCATAAATATAATAGGTACGAATACTGCCATAAGTACAAGGGCCATTGCAACAAGAGCAAAACCGACCTCCTGCATAGTTAGTTGTGTCGCAATTATGGCAGATTTACCTTCTTCCAAATGGCGTTTAACATTTTCAATAACAACAATTGCATCGTCAACTACAACACCAACAGCCAATACAAGGGCAAACAGCGATAACAGGTTTATAGTCATACCCATTGCCTGGAGTGCAAAAAATGTCCCGATAAGTGATACAGGAATTGTTGCACATGGTACAAGTGTTGCCATTCCATCTCCGAGGAAGAGGAATATTATTATAACAACGATTAAACCTGTCATAAGAATTGTAAATTCAACTTCCATCATAGATTCATGAATGAAGTCAGCATCATCTTTTACATAAAGAATTTTAATTCCGTTTGTCAAACGTCCGTTAATTTCATCAACTTTAGCTTTAACTGCTTTTGAAAGGTTAATAATGTTGGCATCCGGAAGTTGAGAAATTACAACAACAGCAGATGGTTTCCCGTTGACAAGACCAAGGTTTGAGTATGATTCCGCGCCAAGTTCTACTCTGGCAATATCTTTAATTTTGACATTTGAACCATCGGTATTTGAGCGGATTATAATATTTTCAAATTGTTCTACTTCATCAAGACGTCCGGGAGTTTTTAATGTTATTTGCAGGGCTTGCGGATTATCAGTCGGCAATGCCCCCAATGCTCCGGTTGCAACCTGTGTATTTTGATTGTTTATTGCATTTTTGACATCGCTGGTTGAAATATTTAATCCTGCCATTTTCTGCGGGTCAAGCCATACCCTCATAGAATAGTTGCCGCCTCCGAATACGTTGACATCTGCAACACCTTCTACACGTTTTAATTCATCCTTAATATATATTGAACCGTAGTTTGTCAAATCTAATTGCGACCAGTTGCCGGATTCCGGATAAAGTGTTAAAATAATCGCACCGGAACCTGATGTACGGCTGATTGCCGTAACGCCTGTTCTTTGTACATCTTCCGGGAGCTGTGATTGAACCCTTTGAATTAAATTTTGTACATTCATCAGGTTAATATTTTTATCAGTACCGACTTTAAAATATATAGTTAAACTGTAACTTCCGTCAGATGATGTTGAGGTCATATACGTCATATTTTCAACACCGTTTAACTTGTTTTCCAAAACTGTTGCGACGGAAGACTCTATAACCTCGGCACTTGCACCCTGATATGTGGCAGAAACTCTTACCTGAGGCGGAGTTACATCAGGATAACTTTCCTGTTTCAGGTTTAAAAGAGAGATTAAACCTAAAATAACTATACAAACAGATATTACTAACGCAAATCTTGGTTTTCTTATAAAAAAGAAAAGTTGGTCTTTATCTAATATTTTTTTCATTAAACTTACCTGCTATTGAGCTGTATCATTAGTTTTTTGAATTGGCTTTAACTTTTGTCCTTCTGCGGATATATTCTGAATACCGGAAACAACAATTACATCGTTAAGATTTAGGCCGCTTTCAACAACCCAGTTGTTATCAATTGCATCAGAAACTTTGATATTTTTTCTGACAGCTTTATTATCTTCTACTGCCCAAACATAATAACCGCTCATTGCATCCCCTTTTGTACAGGCTTGCGGTACTGTCATAAATTTAACGAGTTTTGGAGCAATAATTGTTACTTTCATGTAATCGCCCGGTGTAAGCCACATTTTTGAATTGTCAAATGTCGCTCTCAAACTGATTGAGCCGGAATCCTTGTCTATTTTATTATCGACGAAATTAACTGTTCCGATTTTGTCGTACCAGGTGCCGTCATTAAATTGAACTTTGACTTGTGCATCTTTGAAACGGTTACTTCCTCTTAAGATTTTTACAAAGTCATCACTTTTTAGGCTGAAGCTTACATATACTGGATTAACGCTTGAAATATTTACAAGCGAACCCGACGTTGCAGTTACATAGTTGCCCTCGGTAATATTAACTTTGCCTATTCTTCCGTCAATCGGAGATTTGATTGAAGTATATCCAAGGTTTACTTTTGCAAGTTCAAGCTGTTGCCTTGCCGCATCATATAAAGCTTTATTTTGATTTCTTGTAGCAAGGCTGGAATCTACATCTGATCTGCTGATTAAATCTTCTTTAATCAGTGCGTTTGCTCTGTTTAATTCCTGTTGTGAGTTTTTTAGAAGCGCACTGTATTGATTTACCGTGGCTTGAGAATTATTTACTTCAATTTGATATTCCCTGGGATCTATTTGAAATAAAAGCTGGCCTTTTTTTACAAAATCGCCTTCTTTAAAATATTTCTTCAGTAAAAATCCCGGTACCCTTGCAATAACATCAACCGAGTATTTTGCTTCTACTCTGCCCGTAGCTTCGGCAGACACATTAACTGATTCTATATGCGGGGTGTCTATTTCAACTTCTTTAGGCATTTTCATTGCCTGTTTTTGTATAATCCCTGTTACAAACCCTGATGCTTTGTTGTAAATTATCGGGACGATAATTACAAGCAGAATTAATATTCCCCATTGTTTTCTGGTCAAACTGTACTTCATACTTCTCTCCGCTTATTTTCTGGTAGAAATTTATATTTTTATAGTAAATTATTATACCTGTAGTTGTCAATCAAAATTCTATAAATACACCGAACAGATTAATCCATTGTTTTGTAATGCTTCAAAACTGTATCTTTGATATAGTTATCATCGGATTTTAGTGCATTTAATAATACTTCATTATCCGGTTTTGCTCCTGCATTGATTAATAATTCAACAACTTTTGGTTCTTTTTTCTTTATTGCATATACTAAAGGTTTTGTATTTCCGGCAACCTGATTAACATCTGCTCCGTAAGATATTAATGTTTCCACAATTTTGCTGTCTTTTTCTCTGATAGCCATAATTAAAGGTGTAAGTCCCGCTGTTGCTTTATTTGGATCTACTTTGTTATCAAGCAGTAATTTAACAACTTCATTTTGATTACTTGCTATAGCCATATAGATTGCAGGTGTTTTCATAAATGTGGATTCAGGGCTCATTCCTGATTTCAAAAATAAATCAACAAGCTGTACATTTCCATCACTTATAGCCTTAAAAAAGTTGTAAGTATTATAGTTAATATCTTGAGCCTGGATTTTTGCTATATATGCTTGGTGCATATCAGTTTCTGCATCTGACAAAGCTGTTGTTTGAACTGCAAGTAACATTAACGCCAAAACAATTATCTTTTTCATATTCTCTCCTCCTTTAAAATTTTTATATTTTATTTAGAGGTTGTACCTCCATTTCATAATAGCATCTTTTTCTAATTTTGTACATTATTAAGAGCCTGTTCTGTTGAGAAAGTTATGTCTTTATGGCTGATTAACTTTCTAAGACCTAATCTTAGCGAAGAAGCCGCAACATTGCGGTTGTTAAATATTATTATTACTCTTACATTTTTACCCTTTAGAGTTAATACTAAATCTTCAAGAGCAAATACGGCTGAGATATCCATGCTTTTAATATTTGAGCAGTCTATTATAACTGTTTTGTTATCAAGAACATCATCAATTCTTGCCGCAATAAGTGATGCGGAGCCGAAAAACAGTGTTCCGTCAATGTGCATAATCATTGTATGATTTTTTAAATCTTCGTCAATATAGTTTTCGTCTTCCAAATCAGAAAGTCCAACAACTTTTATATCTGTCTGACCGGCAACATTTGCCGCGAAAAGTATTGAAGAAAGTATTACTCCTACACCGACGGCAAGTATTAAATCATCAAAAATTGTAATTAAAAATACAAGAAGCATTACGAGTAAATCGTTTCTGGGTGCAACTTTTAAAAGTCTGATAAATTTATAGTCAATAATACCTATACCGACTTTTATCAAAATTCCTGCCAAAACGGCAAGAGGAATTTTTGAAGCGGCAGGTGCAAGAAATACTATGACAAAAATAAGAAATATTGAATGTATAATTCCCGATAACTGTGTTCTGCCGCCGCTTTTAATATTTACGGCTGTTCTCATCATGGCGCCGCATGATACAAGCCCGCCAAATACGGAAGCGGCCATATTTCCTATACCCTGTCCGATTAATTCTTTATCTGATTTATGTTTTGTTTTTGTTAACGAATCTGCAACAAGAGAGGTTAAAAGAGAATCAATAGAACCGACAACAGCAAGTGTTAACGCAATCGGAATAATTGTTTCTATTTCTGATATATGAAATGCCGGGAAATTAAAATCAGGAAAGCCTCTTGGAATTTCTCCTATCGTTTTAACATCAAAGTTAAATACGATTGCGGCTATTGTTCCTAAAATTAAGGCAATTAAAGGTGTTGGAATAATTTTCCCGATTTTTTTAGGGGTAAAAAATACTATTGCAAGTGTTAAAAGACCAAGAATTACACTATGTATATCAGTATTTCCGAGAGATTTTGTCGCGTTAATAAATCCCTCAACAGGTGTCCCTGCAAATTCAATTCCTAAAAACGGATTGATTTGGAGCAGAATAATAATTGCGCCTATGCCGCTCATAAAGCCGGAAATTACAGGATATGGAATAAAATTAACCAATTTACCTACTTTAAAAATCCCTAATATAACCTGGAATAAACCGGATAAAAATATTGCGGCAAATATTAAATTCGGGTTCTCCGAATGAAGAGCTATAACCGATGCTATAACAACTGTCAAAGGACCTGTCGGCCCCGTGATTTGTGTAGGAGTTCCCCCAAAGATAGATGCAAGCATTCCGACTATAATTGAACCGTATATACCTGCAGTTGCTCCAAGCCCGCTGGAAACGCCAAATGCGATTGCTAACGGTAAAGCAATTACGCCTGCAGTTATCCCGCCCAGTAAATCTCCTTTAAAATTTGATAAAATCCCTGTTTTCATAATGTAAGTCCCCGTATAATGCCTCAAATATTATATAACAGAATATTTAAGATTTTACAAGGGGACATACGTATATTTGTTACACAAGCCCTTCTTTTAAAGCTTTTACGGCTGCTTGCGTTCTGTCATCAACTACAAGTTTCTGGATGATATTACATACGTGGGCTTTTGCCGTGTGTTCGGAAATTGTGAGTTCTTTTGCAATTTCATTATTTGAAAGTCCGTCCACAACGAGTTTTAAAACTTCATATTCTCTTTGGGTAAGATTTGCGTGCTGTTCTTTGAACATTGCTCTTGACATCTGTCGCGGGGGGATAACACCGCAGTTTTTTTCTCTTAATATCGGAACAACCTGGGGATCAAGCCACATGGCACCTTCTTTTACTGTTTTTATAATCATTTTTAAAGCATCAGTACTGATATCTTTCATTACATAGGCGCAGGCACCGGCATGAAGTGCATCCATAATCTCTTGTTCGCTTAAATGAGATGTTAAAATTACAACTTTTGCTTTGCTTTCAATTTCAAGAATTCTTTTTGTGGCTTCTATTCCGGATATATCAGGCAGACCTATATCCATAACCACAACATCCGGGTGTGTTGTCCGAAATTTTTCAACTGCTTCTTTTCCGCTTTGTGCTTCAGATGAAACAATTATATCATTCTGCCCTTCAAAAAGAGATTTTAACCCTACACGTATAAGTTTTTGATCTTCTACAAGTAATATGTTTATTGTCATAATAATTTCTCCCAATATTACTTATAAAATTTTTTTTCTTTTAATTAATCCCTTTTGTACGAATAAATAACGGTAATATTATAAACTATTGACTTGTAAATAAAATAATGTTTATAATGAGTTTTGAAAAAATGAACAAAATTTTATTTGATTCGTTATATTTTGTGTTAGCAAAATTAAAAAAGGAGAGTTTATTATGACTGATGAAATTAAACAAGAAACTGTTACAAATTCGCAATGGTCTATTAGTCCTGATTTTGCGAAATTCTTATTGATGATTCTAGGGTCTTTTATCGGATGTCTTATTGCTCTATGTCTTTTCAGTGCAGTAATCAGACCGCCTGAAAAACCATACTGTCCGATGATGCCGCCAAGATATGATGCTCCTTATTATCATTATAGAGGTGAATTCAGACCTGGGTGTCCTTGTAAAAAACAAAAAATGGATGCTCCGAGAAAAGATGTAAAAGCACCTGCTAAACAAGCTCCTAAGCAGGATAAAAAATAATAACAAACTAAGAACCGCCTTCAAGGCGGTCTTTTTTTATAAACTTGCAAGATTAATTAAATCTTAATATTTTGTAATAGCAAAATAAAATCTTTTGAATTATTATATAATTGGTAAATATACATAAGGTATAATATTATGAAATACTCAAAATATTCAACGATAATAATAGGGAGTGGTATCGCAGGTTTGTATGCGGCTTTGAAAATAGAACAGCAGGTGGATTTATCTGACGGTTTACTTCTAATTACCAAATCAAAACTTGGTGAAAGCAATTCCAGATATGCACAGGGCGGTATGGTAGGAGTTATGAAGGAAAATAAAGCGGATTCAACGGCTTCCCATATATCAGATACTATTAAGGCCGGTGCGGGTTTAAGTGAGTTTAATACTGTAAAATATATTTCAGAACACTCTGATGCTGTAATAAAAGATTTGTTGAAGTTCGGTGTTGAATTCGACCGTGATGAAAATAATAATCTTTGTTTTACGAAAGAAGCAGCACATAGTGTCCGAAGAATATTGCATTCCGGCGGTGATGCTACAGGAAAGATGATTGAGCAGGCTTTATGCAGAAAAGTTCAGGAAAATGAGAATATTGAGGTATACGAACAAACGGATGCTGTTGAACTACTTGTAAGCTCAAACGAATGTAAAGGGGTTCTTGTATATAATGATGAGACTCAGGAATATGAAACGATATATTCTTCTGCAATAATTCTTGCTACAGGCGGTATAGGACAGTTGTATAAATATACGACAAATCCTGCAGGGGCTACAGGGGACGGACTTGCTCTGGCTTACAATGCCGGTGCTGTTATGCAGGATATGGAATTTGTCCAGTTCCATCCGACGGCTTTAGCTATAGATTGCGGAGAGAACAGATTTTTGATATCGGAAGCTGTCAGAGGTGAAGGTGCAAAACTTTGTGATGGCGATGGTGTTGAATTTATGGAAAAATATGACGAGCGTAAAGAATTGGCTCCGAGAGATATTGTTACCCGTGCAATTTATAATGAAATGAAGAAAAATAATGTTGATAATGTATATTTGAATGCAACATGTATTGATTCAAAAAAATTAGCAAAACGTTTTCCTAATATTTCTCAAAAATGTTTGGAAAACGGAATTGATATTGCACATGATTTTATTCCGGTGGCTCCGGCGGCTCATTATTATATGGGCGGTATTAAGACTAACCTGAAGGGTGAAACATCAATAAACGGGCTGTATGCAATCGGAGAAGTTGCATCAACAGGTCTTCATGGCGGTAACAGACTGGCAAGCAATTCTCTGCTTGAATGTGTTGTATGTGCTTATTCTGTGGCAGAATACTTAAAATCAATTGAACTGAAAACTCCAAAACAAATTAATGAAAAAATTAAATCGATTCTTGATAAATACACAGATGAGGAGATTATTCTGGATGAGCTTGATATTTCGTTAATGAAAAAGAAATTACAGGAAATTATGTGGAATAATGTTGGGATTTTCAGAGATGAGCACTCTTTACTGACGGCCTCAGAAGATCTAGAGCTGCTGAAGCAGGAATTTCCACGCTCTTATAAATGTACAAGCAGAGAAGAATATGAATTTAGAAATATGTTAACTGTTTCTCAATTAATAGTAAGTTCGGCTCTTATGAGAAAAGAATCCCGCGGAGCTCATTACCGTACGGATTATCCGAATACTAACGAAAATTGTGTTCACAGTATTATAACAAAAGGGTATAAGGTTCCTGATTATGTTAAATAAACTTTATGTCAAAGAGCATGTAAAAAATGCTTTGTTGGAAGATATCGGATATGGCGATATTACAACGGAAAACTTAGCTGATGAAAATATTTTTTTTGAAGGACAGTTGAATACCAGAAGCAATGGTATTCTTTGCGGTTGTGATGTGTTTAAGACGGTTTTTGAAACTTTGTCCGATAAAGTTGATATAAAATTTTATTTTAAAGACGGAGACAAAATTAAAAAGGGTGATAAAATTGCCGATATTTCAGGCCCGGCAAGAGATTTGCTTATGGGAGAGCGGGTTGCTTTGAATTATATTCAAAGAATGTCCGGTATTGCAACAGAAACGCGTAAATATCAGGATGCAATAAGTCCTTATTCCGCAAAAATTGTTGATACTCGTAAAACAACCCCGAATTTCAGAGCATTTGAAAAATATGCGGTAAAAACAGGCGGCGGTGCACTCCATAGATTTAACCTCTCTGATTGTGCCATGATTAAAGACAATCATATTCGTATAGCCGGTTCTCTATCAAATGCAGTTAATAAATTGCGTGCTAATATATCCCATGCCCATAAAATTGAGGTGGAATGCGATACTTTGGAGCAGGTAAAAGAAGCTGTAAACTTGAATGTTGATATTATAATGCTTGATAATATGCCGGTAGATGTTATGAAACGGGCCGTAGAGATAATTAATCGCCGTGCAGTTGTTGAGGCCAGCGGTAATGTTAATCTTGAAACTGTAAATTCAATTGCATCAACGGGTGTTGATATAATTTCTTCCAGTGCAATAGTTGCAAAAGCTCCGACTCTGGATTTGGCTTTAGATATGTAAAATTTGAAAAATTATGAATTTATGAAATGCAGCTAATTATTGTAATATCTGCATTTTATTATATTACCTTTATTATTAAAAAAAAATATGTAAAGTTTCTTAAATTACATAGCAAAAAAAATTTTCCTTTGTTTTAAAATAATTGTAGAAGACATTTAATTTTATTTGGTGAAAAAATGAAGATAAACTCAATACAACATGATATGACCCTCAAGCAGGGTAATTCAAGGCTCCATTCGCACTCCAGAGATTTTAGGGAGAAAAGTAACGGGAGCATGTATGAAAACACAGGATATAGTACAAATTATTGCGGCAGTTTTACGGGTAAGAGTGAGACTGCCGCAACTGCTATTAAAAAAGGCGGTATCTTAACAAAAAATTGGTTTAATAAATTTTTAGAAAAAACATTTAATCATAATATTGCAACAAGTGCACTTGTTGCTTTAGGGCTTGCGGGTGTTATGAGACCGGCAACAATCATGGCACTACCGGGTAAAAAAGATAAAGAAGATAAAATTTATGCTTCCGGGCACTCTTTGGCATCTGCAATTTTAGGATTTGTTGCATCAACTGTTATCACAAGTCCTCTTGACACTGCTATTCAAAAAGTATTTGGAGATCCCGAAAAATACGGAAGCAAGAAGCTGACAAAAATAAAAAGAATATCAGCTAATTTAGAAAAACGAGCTGATATGAGAAATTCTGCAGGTGAAATTATCAACAGAAAATCTCGAGAATTATTCAAGGCAATGAACAGACATAAGAATAGTCTTGAAACCCTTGCAAAAAATGTTCCGGATTGGATTATTGCAGTACCGAGATCAATTTTGACAATTGCCTTAATCCCGCCTATTTTGAAATATGTATTTGGAGTTGAAAAGAAAAAAGCGGCAGCACCGCAAAAGGAAAATGATAATATGACCCCAAAAATGGATTTTCTTGAAAAACCTGTTTTTCAGGAGTTTAAAGGAGGTGTTAAATAATGAACGTATCATTCAACACTAATTCTTTAAACACTTATAAACAAAATTCTTATAGTTTTAATCAGTCAAAATCTAAACAATTTACGTCTCAAAGCTTTACTGCAAATACTTCGAAGTTGGCAGATGCGGCAGAACAGGTTGTTGAACAGGCTGCTAAAGATAAATCCGGTTTCTTTAAACCTTTCTCAAATTTTTATGATAAATTTACTGATAATATAGCAAAATACTTTACTTCAAAGGTTGTTGACAGCAAACCGTTAGGATATGTTGCGGATAAATTGAAAAACAGTAATAATCTGTTTCAGCATTGTTTAACAATAGGCTCAATGATTACAAGCGGTTTGTATATGCAAAAGACTTTGACAAATGACAAACTTGACAAGGACAGAAAAAATACTCTTGCTGTCAACCAGGGCTTGACATTCTTGTTGTCTACGGCCGGTGCATATTCATTGGATAAATATCTGAAAACCTGGTGGGAAGATGTTACGGCCAAATACGTAGGACTTCAGCTTCAGGATAAAAATTTTGAAAAAGATTTCAAAGATATAAAGGCCGGCATTAACCATGTAAATAAAGAGCTAAAAAGAGATGCAAAAGCTGATGTAAATAAATTAGCAGAAGCAGCTAAAAAAGAATTGAAGATGTCAGAAACAGCATCACTTCTTTTTGACAGGAATGTTACAAAGGCGGTAAAAAACAGCGACGGTCCTCTTAAATCAATTCCGAAAATTCCGCTTGATAAATTTATGGACAAACTTGTAAAAGAAAATAAAATTTCTCCGGTATCAAAAGAATTATCATCCAGAATAAAAGGTATGGGACTTTTAAGATCAATGCTGGTATTTGGTTTTGTTTACCGTTACTTTGTTCCTGTAGTTGTAACAAAACCGGCCAATATTTTATGTGAAAAGTATCTGGCTCATAAACAATCAAAAACTGAAGAAAATAACAAAAAATAACTTCAATCTTGAAAATAAGAAAAATATAGGTTATAATTATTATAACCTGTATTTTTATTTAGAAAGGAGTTATTTATGAAGAAGATTTTTAAACATTTCAAACCCGTTGGGGGGGGGGCGATTTTAAGCTAATACCGTTAATTTTGGGGGTTGAAAAAAGAATTAAAATCTGTTATTATAGTGATATAGTATATCACATAATAAGGGTTTTTTTTATGAGAGAGAAAGCAGCAATAAATATAAAAAGATATGCATTTACATTAGCAGAAGTTTTGATAACTCTTGGGATTATCGGTGTAGTTGCAGCAATGACAATGCCCGCTTTGATTGCAAATTATAAAGAAAAAGAAGTAATAACAAAGGCTAAAAAGGATTACTCTCTTCTTATGCAGGCATTCAGTCTTGCACAAGCTGATTCGGGCACTTTAAATGATTATTCAACATTATTTCTCGCCGGTTCTACGAGTGATGATGTAGCAAAAGAATTATCAAAATATATAACGGGTGGATATTTATGCCTGTCAAACTCTAATGAAAAATTGTGCCAAGATTTGAAATATAGAATTTTGTATTCTTCTTATAAGAATAAATATGGGAGCGTCAATCCTCCCGCGATAATTTTACCAGATAATGGAGTGTTATTTGTTTCATTAAGTTCCTATAAATGTGTTCCTACTGCTACATCAGGTGTTTTAGTTGACAGTAATGGCGATATTATTTATAATTCTGATGGTTCTGCATCTATGTGGTATGATACTCGTAATAATTGCGGATCTATAGTTATAGATGTTAATGGGGCTAAAAATCCAAATAAATTCGGATATGATGCTTTTGGTATAGAAGTATTTCCTGACAGAGTCGGCAAAAGTCAATGGAATGTATATGGGGCGGACAGTTTATACAGTATATTGTCTGGCGGTAAGCTCAAGTATAATAATGTAAAAAAAGATTAAAGTATGAAATAATAATATTACTAAATATGTAGTAATATTATTATTTCACTTGAAAATTTTAGGTTTTTATATTATATTTCAGGTATACACGGGGTGAATGCGTGGAAAAAGATTACCTGGATTTAGACTCAATAGCTAAAGATTGTAACCTGTTTGATGCATCCGACATCAATTCTGTTGTCCGCAAAATTACCACTCTTGATGAATTTTATGAACATGATAACCTAGTCAAAATTTATAATCACTTTTTATCTGTCTCAAAAAATCCTGATATTTTGATGCATGTTATTCAATGTTCTGACAGACTCAGGGATAAATCGTCATTGAGTCCGCTTCTGGATTTGCTTTTGATGAAAAATATTGATAGCGAAAAAGATGCATTTATTAATGTTAGAGCAATGTGTGCTAAAGCTATTGCAAATCTTAAAGATACATCGGCTGTTACACCGCTTTTATACTGTTTAAATAATAAAGATGAAAATTACAAAGTAAGGCTTGCATGTGCTGATGCACTTGGCCGTATAGGCGATAGATATGCTGTTGCACCATTAATTGAAGTTGTTAAAGATGAAGATGAGAAATCTGTTTATCTAAGAGAGACAGCCGCTTCTGCTCTTGGTATGCTCGGGGATTTGCGTGCGGTTGAGCCTCTTGTCAGTATTCTTGAAGCACAAAAAGGGATTTGGAATAAATTCACCTTTTTAAAAGAGCGTGTAATAGAAGCACTCGGTAAGCTTAGACTTGACAATGACGAAAGGGTTTTTAATGCATTAAAAAACTCATTGTTGGATGAATCTCCGCAAATAAGGATTAATGCGATAGAAGCGATTATGGAAAGCGACAATCCTCAGGCTGTTGATACAATAAAAACCTGCCTTGTTGAGGATGAAAATGAAGAGGTCAAAAAAAATGCTTTGATTGCTCTTTACAATCTAATAGGACGTGAAATTCTTGATGAAGTCGCAAATAGTACGGATTACCCGGATTCTATAAAAATGGAAGCTGTTTCAATGATTTCCGAATACGAAGAGGAGGAAGATGAGTAAAGGTATTATTCTTTTATCCGGAGGTTTGGACTCGCTTGTGAGTCTTGGTGTAGGGATAGAAAAATATGGATTGTCTCTTGCTTTGACGTTTGATTACGGGCAAAAATCCGTTGAATATGAAATAGATGCTTCAAAAGCAATTTGTAATTATTATAAAATTGAACACAGGGTTATAAAGCTGGATTGGTTAAAAAGTATTACTCATACTGCACTTGTAGCTGATATAGATATTCCAAGCGGGGTTGAGCTTGATACCCCTGAGCAATCAGCAAAAAGTGTCTGGGTGCCTAACCGTAACGGGCTATTTTTGAATATTGCTGCTTCCTTTGCAGACGGGGAAGATTATGATTATATTTTGATAGGTGCAAACAAAGAAGAAGGGCAGACTTTTCCTGATAATACGCCGCAATTTATAGATAAGATTAATGCAGAGTTTGAATATTCAACTCAAAGGCACCCGAAAGTAATTGCACCCTTGATAAATTATGATAAAAATGCTATAGTAAAGCTGGCATTGGAAAATAAAATTCCTCTGGAATATGTAAGAAGCTGCTATGCAGGCACTAAAAAACATTGCGGGATATGCGAATCCTGCACCAGATTAAAAAATGCACTGATTTATAACCATGACACATATTATATAAAGGAACTTTTTTGAAAACACAATTCTTGGATAAGGAAATAAAATACGAAGGCTGGCAGCTTGCGCCTCATTGGATTTATAAGAATTTTAAAATTCAAGGTGATGCTGCTGTTGCCTTTATTGGTGAATGTGATGTTAAATTGACTGAAATGGTTGATATTGAAGATGTTATCAATAATGAACCAATTTACAGTAAATCTATGTTGAGTTTTATATCTGAACAATTCAATGTTGGGCTGGTAGAAGGAGTTTTCAGACAGAGACTGTTGATTTGTATTATTAAAGAGGCTCTGGAAAAACGTGGTTTTGTCATTACAAGAAACGGAGATGATCTGTTTTTTGAAGGGAAAAAATTGACAGTTTCTATTGCTACAAAATCTGTAAATTCTATATTAATTCATACGGGTATAAATATAGATTCAGAAGGTGCTCCTGTTAAGGCCAGCGGTTTAACAAGCGAGCTTGGAATTTCTGATATAAAAGAGCTGGCAAATGAAATTCTCAAAAATTATTCTGAAGAAATTAGTGATATAATATTGGCATCGACAAAAGTCAGAGGTGTGTGATGGAAGAAGATTCAAGAAAACCTTCTCATATTAGTTATAAAGAATATCAAAAAAAAGTTACCAGAAATCCGAATGAGGGTATTATTATTTTTGTTTCGGCATTTTTTATTTTGCTTTTGCTGTTTTTAGGCATTGCCAAGCAAATTTCTCCGGAGGTTGATGTCTCAATCGGGGATGAAAATACTGACGTGCAGACTGAAGAACTGGATAAAGCTTCTGTTGACGGACGATTGAAGCTGCTTCAGGATGAAGATTCTCAAACTGCAAATAAAGATGATAATACATTTGCAGATGAATTGGATGAAAAAGTTGTTATTCCGGATGATAAAAAAGTTGAAAATGAGCCTGCTGATAATTCTGTATCTGAAGAACCGGTTACTCTGGCAGATAAAGAAGCTAATCCTAAACCGGCAGAAACAGCTTCCCCTGCCCCTAATCCGGCTGTAGTTCAGCAGCCTGCGATATCTGCTAAAGTTGTTGTCGGCTATTATGCAACAAAAGAGCAGGCAGAGGTGGCAAAAGGTATTATTGCCGAATCAGGAATGAATATTTCTCCGTTTGTAAGAAGTATTGGCGGAGCTTATACAATTCAGGTCGGCTCGTATACAACACGTGAAAAAGCACAAAGCGTCGTGAATGAGCTTTTGAGAAATAATTATCCTGCAAGAATAATTACGGAGTAACTGTATTTGGACGATTTAGATAAATTAGAAGATGATTTTGAGAAAGAATTTGATGATTTTCGAAAGGAAACAATAAGAGAGTATAAAACCAAAATTGCAAAATATTCTCTTATTGTAAAGAATAAAAATGCGTCAACGTCGGATTATGCAGATTTATTTGTTGCCTGTCGGTCTTTATACAAATTTACTAAAAATGAAAAAGGCGGGCCGTTGATTAGCAAAGATAAGGTTGATAAACTTGCAGATAAATTATTGGTTTTAATTAAAAAAGATATTACAGAAGGAACTCCGGCTATAAAGGCAAAGGCATACTGCTGTCTTTCTTATATTTGTGTATATAGAAACGATAAACGGAAGGCTCTTGAATGTTACAATAAAGCGGTATCTCTTGATAAAACTTTTTTATCGGAACGAGCTGATTTTAAAAACGTAATTTTGAATGATAAAGAAGGTGCTCTGGCTGATTATCATGAGGCTTTAGCTGTTGCGACCGACCCTGCTACTATTGACTCTATAAAATTCAATATTGAGCATATAGATACTTTAAGAGACGTTGATAAAAGTCTCAAAGAGGTTAAATGGGGCGATATTAAACTACTTTTATTTTTAATTCTTAGTTTAGTTATAATTGCTTTAAGGATTTTTAGTTTATTTAGCAAATAAAAGAGATATGATACCTATTTGTTAATTTTATTTTTATAACAATTATAATGATTCTTTGTATAAACTCATCATACGGTAATAATATTCAATTTCCTTTATATCAGCTTCATTTAAAATTTTATTAATAGAGCTTATCAGGTCATTTTTACTTTTAATATGTTCAAAATCAAACAGATCTTTTTCTCTCACATTTAATGATTTTATTATTTTTTCTAAAGTTTCGGAGGAAACAAATCTCTTTCCGCGTTCTATATTGCTTAGATTTGGTGTATCAATCCCTACCATTTCGGCTAATTTTTCCTGAGTCAGATTTTTACTTTTTCTTATTTCTTGTATCCGTTTACCAAGTTTTTCTTTTAATGTAGACATGATTAACCTCGTAAAATCATGTTAAATCTATCTATTGTTAATTTTAATTATCTATAATGCTATATAATGTTGTATTTATTAGTAATATATGCTATAATATTTGTATTAAATACTATAAAAAGCTAGAAAAGATAGTATAATAGAAAATAATACGAAAGGCAGGAAAATATGGCTATGGACGGAATTAATGGTAATCAGGGATTATCAAATGTACAATTAAATAATTCGTCAGGCAGTGTACAAAACCATACTGAAGGAATAAAAAAGGACTTCATACCGATAAATAAAGGAGTTGGAGGAAATGCATCAAAAAGAGTTACCGATACAGTTATTGAACACGCTTTAAATCAACCTTCAGCTCGTAAATCTGTAAATATGCTTCTATTAAGCAGCCCTATAGGATTAGGAAATCAACCGGTAAAAGAAGATATAGAAAGTATGGGATATCAATTTTCTTTTACGGCAATGCATATTGGAGCACCAGTAGTATATAAATCAGCTGATGGAGGGACGATAACTGTTTATGACGGGAAAGGAACTGCAGAGATGGGAGAAGACAAGAGAAAAATTGTCTACCAGAATGGCAGATATACTCAGGAAATGTATTATGATGAAAACGGAAAATTAACACAGGGCAAAATGCTGATTAAAGATAAAATTGCTGGATTTACCGAGCAACAATATGATTTCATAATGGAAGGTGATAATCGAATGACCGTAGTACGTTGAGATTTCGTTTTTACTGAAAACTCCCGTCTTAACAGTTGACGGGAGTTTTTGTATAAATTATGAGCAGCAATATTATTTTATGCAAACCAGTTGCAGGCGTCTCCTTTACATAAAATTTTGTCAAGATTTGCCATTACATCTTCCTTCGTCATTTCGTATGTAACCGGTGTTATTGAGATCTTGTTATTTTTTACTGCTGCAATATCCGTATTTGAATCTTCTGCTTCTGTAATCAATTCTCCGGCCATCCAGTAGTAAACTTTACCTCTGGGGTCAACTCTTTTTTCATAGTTGTCAGTGAACATTTTACGTCCCAGTTCGGTTATCGCAACACCTGCAATGTCGTCTTCATCAAGTGCCGGAACATTAATATTTAATATGCTTTTTTGCGGAAAGGTAAATTCTTTTAATTTTTTAAGCAATAAATTTACAAATCTTGCAGGATACTTAAATTGTTCATATTCATAGTTCATACTTGCAAGTGAAACTGCAATACTTGGTACACCAAGCATTGCTCCTTCCATCGCACAGCTTACTGTCCCTGAATACAGGATATCTGCGCCTAAATTGGGGCCGTGATTAATTCCGGAAATTACGACATCCGGCTGTTCATCAGGAGACAAAATAGCATTAATCCCTATTTTTACACAATCGCCTGGAGTTCCCGTTGTAACCCAAGCTCTTTTAACACCATGATATGCATCAACTTCTTCAACCCGCAGCGGAGTGTGCAATGTTAATGAATGCCCTGCAGCACTTCTTTCTCTATCCGGTGCTATTACATAAACATCGTGTTCCTGAGCCAGTGTTTCTGTCAAACATCTTATTCCGTTTGCGGCTATACCGTCATCATTTGATACTAATATTTTCATATCTCTCCTTTTTATAATTTCTATAAAACTTCTATTTATATAATACAATAATCTGTTTTAATTCGTAAATATTAATTTTTGTAACAAAATATATGTTTGATATTTAAAATATAGCAATTATATATATTAAAGATTTTTTATATATATGACACGAGGAAAAGCATAAAACGAGGAATCAAAAAGAACGTTTTATTGCACACTACACTTCACACTATTACGAGGAATTATTCAAAGAATTCCGACGCCGGTTTCGAAAGAGAACG
>CALUVX010000054.1 GCA_944324295.1 Candidatus Gastranaerophilales bacterium | reverse complement strand
AGTATGTTTTTTACATGTTGGGCAATATTTGCTCAATTCTAATCTTTCTTTAATAGTATTTTTTTTCTTTCTTGTTGTATAGTTTCTTGTCTAGCAATCTTCACATGCTAGCACTACCATTCTGTCATTTTTTCCTTTGATACCCATTGTTTTATTTCCTTTTCAATTAATTAAATTTAAATTTGTTAGAGCAAATTTGCCCCATTTCGCGCCCTTTAAAAAAGAATGTGATGGAACTCACATTCTAATTAAATCGGCTTATATTATCATAATAAACCAAACAAAATAAATTGCAAACAATATGTTAAAAAACTATAAGAAGACACAAAAAAATCAGCCGGTTGGTTAACCGACCGATTTTACATTCATTATTTCAAATCTACTTTATAACAAAATCGGAACTGGCCGTCTGAGTTCTTTCTGAAGTGTAAGATGACGGAATATCATAACTTCCAAAAGAATCAGTACGAAGTTTTTCCATATAAACCTGACCATTTTTCACAATCTGCTGCTGCTGGGTCAAATTCTTTTCAAGATTTGTCAAAACCTGTTCTGCATAAAGTTCCGCACCTTCTTTAGTCTTCATAGCCTCTTCAACAGCCTGTGCTCGAATGTTATCAGCTTCTTCCATTGCTTTGCGTTTTAATTCCTCACATTCCTGCTGAACCTGAGTTCTGATTCTTATACCTTCACGTTCAAGTGCTTTTATAAAATCAGCTTCCGATAACTTTCTGTCAGCCTCTGCCTGAGCATCCTGAATAATCTTTTCAGCTTTTTGCTGAGCTTCTATCTGGAGTTCATCCCTGCGTCTCAAAAATGCTCTGGCTTCCTGAACTTCCACAGGTAAAGAAGCATAAATTCTATCAATTAATGTTTCAATTTCCTTTGTCTTTACAACAGTAAATTTGCGCGGAATAATCGGGAAACCTTCCTCCAAAGAAATTTCCAACATTTTTAATAAATCATATACACCACTTTGTTGCATTGTTACACATATACCTTTCTATATAATTATATTCTACATAAGCGTATATTAATTGTCAAATAATTTGTTACGGAAAAATCTATATATTTTAACATTTATAAGAATTTTGCAAATATTCATTTACAGGTTCCGGCACAAATTTTGAAATATCTCCATTGTTCAGAAAAATTTCTTTTATTGTGCTTGATGAGATAAAGTTATATTTAGGTTTTGTTGTAAGAAAAACTGTTTTAACCTCACTTGCAAGGGCACTATTTGCCTGAGAAAGCTGCATTTCATATTCAAAATCAGATACAGCACGCAAACCTCTAATCAAAACAGTCGCACCTCTTTCACGGGCATAATTTATAGTTAAACCTTCAAAAAAATCCACTTCTACATTATCTAGATCTTTTACACTTTCTTTAATAAGTTTAACCCTTACATCAACAGGTAAAAAGCCATGTTTTTCAGGATTTCTTGCAACAGCAATAATAACTTTATCAAAAATCTCAGCTGCTGTTTTAAGAATATCTAAATGTCCTTTTGTAATCGGGTCGAAACTACCCGGATAAATCGCGATTTTCATATCATAAATCCTTTTTTATTTTTTTATTATAAAACAAAAATAACATAATAAATAATATAGGAATCCTTGTCCTCTCATATGAGAGGACAAGGATTCGCAAACAGAGGGCAGGAAGGTAGGAGGGTAAGCTATTATCAGTGAGCAGAGCTCATGAAAATAATATTCCCTCTCCCCTTTGCGGGAGAGGGCAAGGGTGAGGGGTGATTGTTTTTGACAATAAGTCATTACAGTGTGCGAAGTGCACGTAACACCTCAATAATCTGCACTTAATGAAACAATAACAAAGCGGATGCTGTTTGAGCGGTAAAATGAGATCCTGAAACAAGTTCAGGATGACAAATATATAGCGAGTTCACTCGTTTCTGGTTGAGTTTATAATTGTTGAAAATATTTCGTGCGCTTTGCGCACAGATATTAGCTTGCCCTCCTGCCTTCCAATCCTCTTGTCCTCGTATCATCTTCTCTTAAAGAGAAGATGATACTAATAATATTTTTTATGTAAAGTTTTGTTACGAAATAATAAATATGACGCAATTATATACTCAATAAATACTTTATTAATATGTAAGAAATAAATAACGCAAAAGCGAATTAATAAATTTCACTACCTACTACACTTTCTACCTACTTTTTACACGAGGAATCATAAAGATTTCGAAGGCTTCTAAAAATATTTAGAAGCCCTTTTTATTTATAAAGTTTCTGCATATATATTTTATTATGCAAATATATTCAAATAATCAAACAATGACTGTTCTTCAGGATTTAAACCTTCAATTAATCTTTTGGTATTTAACTCAGTAAATGTCTCATGTGTTTCTGAACAACTAGAATATATTGATAATTCATCTTTTACTTTTTGAAACCGAGCAGGGATTTTCTTCATAGTAAAAGCCATTAATCTTGGATGCGTATCATGCATGATTTCATGCAATGGTCCATGAAAATCACTATTTGTTGACAAACAACCTTTAGGCAAGAAAAAGCGGCGATTATTTAACATAATAGTTCCATTTAATAGATTTTCGCCTTCACCTAATATATAATCAGAGGCAATAACATTTTTAGGAGTTTTTACCCCATTTTTTGCAGCAGTTTCATAGGCTTTTAAAACTGTTCTTGCTAAATCTTCATTATCTTTTAATGAAACAAATTTTTTTTTGAAGGTAGATGCATAGCTTTTTCTCTAGCAAGTACAAAAGTAGCTCTGCGACTTTTTGACTGATAATTTATTTGTTCTATTTCTAGAGAAAGAGGTTTTACAATCTTGTCTGTATTTGAGTTTTTAACAAACTTACCATCAATCATATATTTCGCATATTTACCTATAGGCATCCACTCTTCTTCAGCAAGAATTTTTGCAAGTTTCTCCGGATTCTCAGCATTTTCAAGTCTTGCAATAACATTTTTATCACAAACCTTTGATAATTCTTGAATAAGATTCTGTTTTTTACCTGCAAAATCTTCAACAAATAAGCCCATTGTCCTATTTGCTTGAGAAACCACTATTCTCTCAATTTCTTCCAACGGAGTCTTTGGCCTTGTGTTAAATTTCACATTTTGTATCGTTTTATGCTGTTTAAAAGGGCATCTTTTTATACCAGTTTTCTCTGTTGAAAGTTTTTTAGTAAAATCTCTTAATTTAGGCAAAACTTTTGTTAACTTTTCAATCCCCATTATAAATTCTTCTTTATTAATCCCCTATACTTTTAATAAAAATTTTTGGTCAAAATAATTGCTAAAAATAGATTTAAATATTAATTTTATTAACAATAAAAAAAGCCACCCTAATTAAAGTGGCTTTTTAAAATTTCTTATTTTAATAAATTATTTAAGTCTTACGCTTACTGAAGCACCTTTTTTAGAAATTTCAACTTTGTCTTCTCTAGCTAACCAGCCAAGACCTAAATCAGCAAAATTACCTTTAAGATCTAATTCTTTTTTCATTTTAGAGAAAGTAGATTCTCCGTTGTTGTTCAAATAGTTGTAGATTTGACCTGCTGACTGTCCGATTTGTTCTTGTAATTCTTGCATAACTAACCTCCATGCATTTGTTTATTGTATTACCTTATCTCCGTTTATGGTTATATAATAGCCTAACGGGTAAAAAAATGCAATAGTTCAGAAGGATGAAGACAAAATAATTTTTTTATTGTTCATGATACAATTATTTTTAAAGGAGTATGAATGTTAATTTCAGGTGATTTATCCACTAATAAAACGGATTTTCTGATAAATGCTTATGTAAAACTACTCAATTCAGGTGTAAAATCTTCTGAAATTTTAGTAATGGTGCAAAATTCAAATCTTAAACAAAACTTCATAAACAAAACTTTAGAAAAATTAAATATTAACTGTATTGAAAAATTACAGGTACATTCATTCTTCTCACTTGTATATAATACTATTAATGACAACTGGGCATTAATAGAAAATATCAATCCCTTTGATAGCACTCAAATACTTCCAAATCTTGCAGGGCTTGAAGTTTCGCAGTTTATTCTGAAAGATATTTTAAAAGAAGTACCTTTTAAGGGGTACAATTCAAAAAAATCTCTGCTGCATCAAATTTTCAGAAGATACTCTTTGATTGTACAGAATAATTTAAACGATGAAGAAGTTGAATGGCGTTCCCGTGTATTAGGGGAAAGTTTTGCAGATGATGCAAAATCGGCATTAAAAAAATTATTGTCAAAAACTCTGGCATTAAGGGATTTTGATTATTTAAGGCAAACACTGGTTTTTAATTATGTTTATAAAAATTCGGATTACTTTAAAAATATTAAATATCTAATTCTTGACGACGGAGATGAAATTACACCTGTCTGTTTTGATTTTATTTCATATCTAGCCCCGCAGTTAAAAGATGTTTTTGTTGCTTTTGACGAAAAAGGAGCAAGCCGTGCAGGATATTTAAGCGCTGACAGAACTGCCGTCTGGAAATTTGAAGATTTATTCAAGCAAAAGGCAGAAAAACTTATACCAGAAAATCCGCTTTCAAAAGATGCAGAAATTTTATTTTCTAATATTACAGAAAACAAAAATGAAGTATTGGAACATTTTTCTTTGCAATCGCCATCTAAAAGAGCTTCTATGGTTGACAGTGCAATTAAACAAATCAAAGAACTTATTTCAAAAAATGTCAGCCCAAATGAAATATCGGTAATTACTCCTGTAATAGATGACATGCTTAAATTTTCTTTAAAGGAAAATATTAACAGCAATCTCTTATTTTTATCCGGAAGCGAAAAATTAATCCAAAACAAACTTGTAAAATCCATACTTACGATTTTAAAGCTGAATAGCAAAATGCCTGTTAATTCTTTTGATTTACGTGTTGTACTTTCAGAATTTTTAGGAATACCAATAAAATATTGCAGGGATATTCTTGAAAACTTTGAAACAGACGGAGAATTTATAGAATACGAATTTAAGCTTGACGAATACACGCAAAAATACAAAAAATTTCTTGAAATCCTAAAAAAAATATCCCAAAGTAACACAAAACTCTCAGAAAAAATTTACGACATATATTATGAGCTTGCAGAATTTTATTATGTAAACCCGGTAGAATTGAATAAATTTAATTTTTTCATAAAACAGCTCCAGGATTTTGAAAATATTTTCGGGAAAAATTTTGAAACAAGGCAGAACGAAATTATTAACCAGATTGAAAATTCAATAATTGCTGAAAATCCTTATTCAACACTTGAAATTTCAGAAAATGATTTGATAATTTCGACACCGCAAAAAATTATTGACAACCAAATTAAAACAAAGTACCAAATTTGGCTTGATATATCAAGCGACGAGTGGATTAAAAGCGATACAGGACCATTGTATAATGCATGGGTTTTCCAGAGAGGCTGGGCTAAAGATGAATTCACCATTGATGATAATATTGAACTTTCAAAAGAAAAAACTGCACGAATTTTAAGGAAACTTACTCTTTGTGCATCAGAACATATTTATACATTTTCAAGTTTATTCGACGGAAACGGAATAGAAAATTTCGGCGGGATAGAAGAATATATTAAGGTTAGAGAGCTCCTGAAACAATTTCAGGATGACGACAAACATTTTAAGATAATACCGCGTGATGACCAAAAACCTGTTCTTGATTACGAAAACGGCAGAATGGCAATTTCAGCCGTCCCGGGTGCCGGAAAAACTACAATTTTACTTGCTCTAATTCTTAAACTTCTTGACAAAGGGGTTAATCCTGAAAACATATTTGTCATGACCTATATGGAAAGTGCAGCAAGAAACTTCCGAGACAGAATTAAAAATATCCGGCAGAATTCGTCCCAGCTTCCAAACATCAGTACAATTCACGGACTTGCATTAAGAATTTTGAAAGAAAACGGAAATTTTGAAAGGCTCGGGCTTTCATCTGACTTTGAAATTTGTGATGACACTCAAAGGACAAGAATAATAAGAGAAATTTCCAATAAATTAAAACTTAAAAAAAATGAAACAGAGGAATTTGACAGAGGTATCTCAATATTTAAAATTGGCAAAGGCCAGTTTAACAATTCAATGGATAAAAAACTTGAGAAGTTTCAAATATTTTTTGAGGAATATCAACGGATATTAAAAGATTCAAATTTAATTGATTATGATGATATGCTGACATCTTCGGTTAAACTTCTTGAAGATAACACCGACATCCGTGCCTACTATCAGGATATCTGTCATTACATTATTGAAGATGAAGCACAGGATAGCTCCTCAATTCAACAAAAACTGATTAACCTTTTGAGTGCAAAACACAAAAACCTAATCAGATGCGGAGACATTAATCAGGCAATTACAACTACATTTTCAAATGCAGATGTTGAAGGGTTCAGAAAATTTATTACCCAAAGCAATAATGTAAGTATGGACTGTTCTCAACGCTGTACAAAGGATGTCTGGACTCTTGCTAATAACCTCGTAAAATGGGCTGATACACAAGAAGAAACTAAAAAAGCATTTTTTAATATTTTTATGCATCCTGTTGAAGGCAGAAATCCTGTATCTGAAAATGCATTACATTCAATTATTTTTGAAAAGCCTCTTGAAGAAAGAAATTATATCCTTAAAGAAATAAAATCAGCTCTGAAAAAAAATCCCAAATGCACTATCGGAATTCTTTTAAGAAGCAATTATCAGGTTGCACAATGGATTAATTTTATAAACAACAGCGGTCTAAAAACGATTACAAGAAGCGAAAGTCTTGAACAAAAGTCCATTTTCAGAGTAATTTTTGCTATAATGCAGATGATTTTGCACCCGTTTGATAATAACGTTATTGCAGATAATTATGAAATTCTTGCAGAAATGGGATTTTATAAACAGCGTCTGGGGCTTGAAATCAGAAAATACGAAAATCCCTTTATACAAATTGACTGCGACAATATTGAAAATGCACATCTTGCACAGTTCTACTGGGATTTAACCTACTGGCTGTCGTTCCCGCATCTTGCACCGGAAGAAATGGCAATAAAAATAGGGCTTCATTATTTCACATCAGAAATAGAAAAGTCAAATGTTTATCTGATTTCAACTTTGATTAAACGTTTAAGTTTAAATTATAAAGAATTTCCGGTTCTTATTGAGCGGCTTGGAGAGCTTGCTAAAAAACCGAGTTTGAGCGGATTCAAATTCTTCTCGGAAGAAGATGAAAGCGATAAAGAATTTCTTGCCGGAAAAGTTCAGATTATGACACTTCATAAATCAAAAGGAGATGAATTTGATTATGTATTTATTCCGGAAATGGCAGAAAAAAATCTTACACTTGATTTTAATCAAATCAAACTTAAAAATTCCGACTTTAACGAAAATTTAAAACGGCTTAATCCGGATTACAAGCCAAAATCGGAATTTGATATGAAGCAGGAGCTTGTTTCGGAAAATCTAAGGCTGCTTTATGTTGCAATTACAAGAGCAAAAAAATATCTTTACTTTACTACAAGCAGAAAAGTTAAATCTTTTGAAAAAATTATTGAACAGGAGCCGAGTTTGATATTTACGGATATATTAGACTGCACGGAGGTATATAATGAATAGTTTTTCGCCCAATATGCTCAAAACCTTTGAAGCGTGCCCACAAAAATATTACCTTAAATATATTCAAAAAATTTCCGTACCGCAAAAAGGCTCAGTCTTTGAAAAAGGGAAAAAAGTTCACGCACTCGCAAACTATTATCTTCGCGGAGATGAGATAACAAAAATGGAAAAAGCTCTGAATTCCGATGAAAAACCAATCTGGGAACAACTTAAAAACAATGAGTTTTTCCAAAAACGTTATATAAATTCAGAATACAATCTTTCATGCAAAATCGGGGATTACTGGATTGGCGGGAGATTAGATGCCCTTATGAAAGATGAAAAGAATTATTATATTCTTGATTACAAAACAGGCTCAATTCCTAAAAATCCCGAATATGATTATCAGACTATGGTTTATCTGCTGTGCACATTAAAATTACTAGAAAACCAGACTCTGAAACAAGTCCAGAATGGTGCATACAATATTAAATTTGTATACATCGATTTAAAAAATAACAAAAATTGTGTAATTGATTTTTCTCAGGAAAAAGAACATGAATATGAGAAAAAATTGATTGAAATTTGCAATAAAATAACAGATGCCCAATTTCAGGAAGAAATTGAGCATTCAAAAATATGTGAATTTTGCGAATACAGAAAAATTTGTATTTAAGAAAACGTCCTTTATAAAAAGGACGTTTTCTAAGAAATATTCAAAATTTCTTATTGAAATACTATTTGATTTCAACTGTAGCGCCAGCTGCTTCAAGCTGTTTTTTAATAGCTTCAGCATCTTCTTTTTTAACGCCTTCTTTAACAGGTTTCGGAGCACCGTCAACCAAATCTTTAGCTTCTTTCAAGCCAAGACCTGTGATAGCTCTTACTTCTTTCAATACAGCAATTTTGTTAGCACCAGCTGAAGCCAAGATTACAGATACTTCAGAAGCTTCATCTGATGCTGCTTCGCCGGCTGCTGCAGGAGCTGCTGCTGCAACTGCTACCGGAGCTGCGGCAGATACGCCGAATTTTTCTTCCATAGCTTTAACTAATTCAGCTGCTTCTAACAAAGTTAATTTTTCAATTGATTCTAAAATAGTTTCTACGTTACTCATTATTTTTCTCCTTTTAATTTTTGTTTAAATTTGTACATTTAATAACTTATGCAGTTTTTTGGTCTCTAACAGCAGCCATAGTTCTTGTAAGCTGTGCCATAACTGCATTGATAGATCCAACGATACCAGAAGCAGGTGAGTTGATAGAACCGAGAATTTTTGCAATAAGTTCTTCTTTTGAAGGCATTTTTGATAATGCTTCAGCTTCTTTAGCGGTTAACAATTTACCGTCTAAAGCACCGCCAAGGATTGCACCTTTTTTGGTATCTTTAATAAATTTTGCAACTGCTTTTGCAGGGCTTACCTGATCTTCAAAACCAAACGCAATAGCGACAGGTCCTGTTAAGGATTCGGTAAGAACTTCAAAATCAGTACCCTTTAAAGCGATTTTAGCCAAAGTATTTTTAGTTACCATATAATCGCCGCCGTCTTTTTGAAGGCTTCTTCTTAAATTTGTAATTTCTTCAACGGTATAACCTTTATACTCAGTTAAAATAGCTACCTGGGCTTTTTCTGCTTTTGCTTTTATAGCATCTATTTTTTCAGATTTAAAAGCTTTTGTTGCCATGATTAGCTCCTTTTGTTTTAATACCTGATTGCCGTTTGTAACATGTCGGCAATCTGCTCGACCTAATTTCCCCGAATACTAAAAAAGATTTCGCTTTTCCAATACCGGACCGCAAAATCTCATAGGTTAACAAATCTATTCTAATACTTCGACTGTTTCACCTCGGTTAGCTGGCATATTAAGGGGAGTTAATTTTATCATTGTTTCGGGGGCATTCATTATCAAGACGGATTTTACCTATTTCTGGCGGCCTTAATACATTCTGCCCACCCCCCGCTAACTGTCTGCGGTTGTACAAAAATAATATTACTTTAAAATAATTAAAAAATCAATAGCCCTGTTAATTTTTCTTAACTAAAGACCAGACTTCGCATTCCTGATCCACTATGTTATAAGCCCCTCTGAGAAATGGTTTATACATAGGCTCATTGTTTAATTCATATCTCATGCAGAAATTCCCGAGGCAAACAGGTTCATTCTGAATTTTTAGAGTCAGCAATTTTTCAAGTAAAGGATAAACATCCTGCTTAAAGTTAGTATTATTATCAAATACATCAACAGCAATATAAGTAATCAACAGCCATTTTTTCTTTCTCATATTTAAACGTATACGGCCGGTTGATAACTCTATAAAATGTAAAAGATTATCAACAGAACTGAAATCATTGAGCATAATTAACATCTTGTCGCCTGTTTTAGCAAACCTGCAGCCTGTCAAATTTTTAATTGAAGCAAAAAATGTCTTAAATGCTTCTTCTTCTTTTTCTTTCACACCTGCTTGGGCATCACCGCCCCAGCAAGCATCAACCATCATATTTTTGGCAGTAAACTGAACTAAAACCGCAACATTATTACACTTTTTAATATTTGCTTCAGCTTCTTTTTGCAATTCTTTATTAAATTTTTCTTCTCTTTTCTCTTCACAACCGCCAATTGCAATTTTGAGAGAATCTATCCAGCGATGACAATAATACTTCAACTTTGCCAAAGCAAATACAACAACAATTGCAATAATATCGAACAACAAAAGAGAACCGTCTATAAATACACCGCCAACACTGACAGATTGATTATAAAATATTTTTACAAAATCCGAGACAACATCTGCTATCGGCTGAACAAAATCAAAAATATGTATATCTATCAAGCTGAGAAACCAATATGTTGCCGTCAAAAATACCAGAATCATAAGAATTATTTGTATAACAAATAAAAGATTTATTATTCCGTTTATAATTTTTGATATAAATTTATATATTTGTATCATTAAGCCCTCACGCTAACGCTATATTGTCAATTAATCTTACATTACCTATTTTAAGTGCAATGAACACAATAGTATTATTGTCTGCAATTACTTTTTCCTCAAGATTGTCCGCATCTCTAAACTCCAGGTACTCCAGTGAATGATTTTCATTTAAATACGGATAAGCTGTTTCTGTTAAAGTTCTGACATCCGTTATACCTTTATTATAGCATGCTTTGATATTAAACAAAATCTTACTCAACGCAAGAGCATTTACTTTATCCTGTTCAGACAAATATTTATTCCTTGATGACAAAGCCAGTCCGCTTTCTTCTCTTACAATAGGGCATGGAATAATTTCAACGGGAATATTCAAATCCTTAACCATCTTCTTTAAAATTATTAACTGCTGTCTGTCCTTTTCGCCAAAAAATGCACAATCAGGCTGAACAATATTAAACAACTTATTTACAACCGTACAAACCCCGTCAAAATGCCCAACACGTGATTTCCCACACAATTTGTTTACATAGAAAAACGGCGGAATTACATAAGTTAAAAAATCGTTAGACATAATATGCCCTTCTCCGTACATTTCTTTTGGAGTAGGAGCAAACACAATATCAACTCCGGCTTCATTACAAAGTTTTTCATCAGCGTCAAGAGTTCTCGGATATTTATCCAAATCTTCACCGGGACAAAATTGTATAGGATTTACAAAAACCGAGACGACAGTTTTATCGCATTTTTCAACACTTTTTTTAATAAGGCTCAAATGCCCGTTATGCAAAGCTCCCATAGTAGGAACAAGCCCGATGGTAAGCCCTTGTTTTTTCCACTCTTTTACTTTCTCTCTTACTTCAGCTATTGTATGTAATAACATATTATCACTCTCTTTCGAAAAAATTATAACATAAAAAATACAACTATATTAACAAAAAACTTTTATGACAAAAATTTTTTGTTATGATTTTTATATAAAAGTAATTTTAATATGGAGAAACATTATGAAAGTTAATAATATTAATAACAGCACAAATTTCAACGGAGTAAAACTACAAACAATTAAAACTCCACTAAAAAAATTTGACATTTATAGTCTGGATAGCAGAGATAAAAATTTTGTTAATAGACTTATGAATTTAATGGAACATACAACATTACCAGAAAATACAACAACAATTGGAGGAAGGACACCAAAACAAATTGCACTCAAAGCATTAAATAAAGCGACATCTACCTCTAAAAATGATTACACATCAAAAGTTTTAATAAGTGTAGAAAATGATAAAAATATTACAGGGATTATAAGCGCTGAAGAAGAAGGCGATATGATTGTTAAAGGTATGGCTGTCTGGAGTAATGGAGTTGCGCGGAAAGGACTCTTGCATTCTATGCTTAGTGAAACAAAGAAACTCAAAGATTATTCATTAATAATTCCCGCAGAAAATATGGCAGGCTCAATGAAAGCTTTCTGCAGAAAATTAGGATTCTTCAGACCGAAGGATTACCAATCTGCTTATGTTGTAGATGCCCCTGAGATAAACAAGGTTATTAAAAATATTGAAGCTTCACATAATTTCGAAGTTAAACAATATAAAAAGCACAACTTTACAAATCTTGAAAAAAAGTTTTTTGATACAGAAGCATAAAAATCTAAACGACAAAATTCATCAGGACAGAATTTTGGAGGAACTTAAAAAACTTCCTCCTCAGAAGGGAACTTTCCGGATTTTACATCGTCATTAAACTGTTTTGCACACGTATAAATCAATGACTTTATATCTCCGTATTTTCTTGCAAATTTAGGTTTAAAATCCGCAAATTTCCCAAAAACATCATCAGATACCAAAACCTGTGCATCACAGTATTTCCCCGCCCCGCAGGAAATTGTCGGAACTGTTAAATTTTCAGTAATATATTTTGCACTCTGCTGAGGCACCATTTCAAGAACTATTGAAAAAACTCCTGCCTTTTCAAGTTCTTTTGCCTGTTTTAAAATTTCTTCGGCGGCTTCCTGTGTTTTACCCTGAATTTTATATCCCCCAAGTGTGTTTATAAATTGAGGAGTAAAACCCAAATGCCCCATCACCGGGATGCCAGTCTCCGTTAAACGGCGAATTACATTCAAAATATATTCGCTGTAACCTTCAATTTTCACAGCATTGGCACCCCCCTTTATCATAAGACCGCAATTTTTTACAGCAGAAGAAATATCGGTATGATAGCTTAAAAAAGGCATATCCGTAACAACCATTGCATGCTGAACGCCCTTTGCAACGGCACGGGTAAATATCTGCATTTCTTCTACACCGATACAATGAGTTGTCTCATATCCAAGAGCAACCATTGCAAGGCTGTCTCCTATTAAAATAATATCAATCCCTGCTTCATCAATATATTTTGCAGTTGAATAATCATAAGCCGTTAAAACAGAAAATTTTTCGTTATTTTCTTTAAATTTTCTAATAGTATTAACAGTAATTTTTTTAACCATTATACATCACAGCCTTATTTTCTTGGTGCTTATGCGATGAAGAAAAAATTCCTCTTTCGCTTTTATGCTCTTTTCTAAACCAGTAGTAAATTGCTCTTGCTACACGGTTTGAACTATGTCTCACAAGTCCCTCTTTACTATCTTCTATCAGTTTTCTGGTAACAAGTTTTACACCGAGTTTTTTCAAATTATCTAAATCCAATTTAACAGGATAAGAACCCGACATTTGATATTTTTTGGCAAGATTTGAAGGCATAAAATCATTCACCAGAACAGCATCAATAACATTTTTGCTTCCTGCATGCTGCATTATTGCGTTAATATGATCACAAACACTGTAACCGTCAGTTTCTCCGGGCTGTGTCATAATAT
>CALUVX010000053.1 GCA_944324295.1 Candidatus Gastranaerophilales bacterium | reverse complement strand
ATGAATGTTCTGTGGACAACTCATTATGTCGTTTAAAATACATAAAACCGGTTAAGTTCCTATTTTAATCGGTAGCTCACAAATTACAGAACATTTGAGCGGGAAATATTTCCCGCTCTTTTTCTTTTTTATTGTATTTAAAAAGAGATGCCTTGCAATAAAAAGACATCTCTATTAATATTAAGATTAAACTTATTCTTTTGTTCTCATTGTAGGGAATGCAATTACGTCTCTGATTGACGGTGAATCTGTTAAAAGCATTACAAGCCTGTCTATGCCCATTCCCATTCCGCCTGTAGGAGGCATGCCGTATTCAAGTGCGTTGATAAAGTCTTCATCAATATCCATAGCTTCTTCATCACCTGCGGCTTTTGCCTGTGCCTGAGCTTCAAATCTCATTCTCTGGTCAATCGGATCTGTTAATTCAGAGAAAGCATTTGCAATTTCCCAGCCGTTTACTCTTGTTTCAAAGCGTTCCGTTAATCTATCATTATCTCTGTGAACTTTTGCAAGAGGAGAAATTTCTCTCGGATAATCTATAATATGACATGGCTGGATTAAAGAAGGTTCAATTTTGGCTTCAAATACCGCTTCAACAACCTGTCCCCAATTCATGCCGTCATCTACCGGAACATTTAGAGATCTTGCCGTTTCTACCGCCTGTTTTGCACTGTATATTTCCATAAAATCAATACCTGTAGCTTCTTTTATTGACCCAAGCATTGTTTTTCTGTCCCATGGCGGAGTCAAATCAATTTCATTTTCTCCGTATTTTATTTTCATTGTACCGAGAACTTCCTGTGCAACGTATGCAACCATATTTTCGGTCAAAGTCATCATATCGTTATAATCAGCATAAGCCTGGTATAATTCTATCATTGTAAATTCTGGGTTGTGGCGGGTATCTATACCTTCATTTCTGAAGCATTTGCCGATTTCATAAACACGCTCGGAAATTCCCCCGACAATCAAGCGTTTTAGGTATAACTCAAGAGCAATTCTTAGAGTTAAATCCATATTAAGTGCATTGTGGTGTGTCGTGAACGGTCTTGCATTTGCTCCTGATGCCATTGTCTGCAGTATCGGAGTTTCAACTTCCAAATAGCCTTCTTTAGCCAAATATTCACGAATTTTTTGAATAATCAGACTTCTTTTTCTGAAAGTGTCTCTGCTCTGTTCATTTACTATCAAATCAACATATCTCTGACGGTATTTCAGCTCAACATCAGTAAGTCCATGGTAATGAGTTAATTCTTCCATCTTCTCCTTGCTGATTTGTTTGTTAGGCAAAGGCAAAAGAGCTTTTGACAATAATTTTAAAGAGGTTGATTTTATTGATAATTCGCCTCTGGGTGTTCTTCTTATTGTACCTGTAAAACCTACAATATCACCGATATCTATAAGTTTAAGAATTTTCATTTGATCTTCTGATAAATTTTCTTTATGAGAAAAGATTTGAATTTTGCCGGAAGAATCCATTAAATCTATAAACATTCCTGTATTACGGATAGCCATAACACGTCCTGCAACAGAATATTTATCATCAGTTTCAACCCCGGCTTCAAGGTTTTTGTATTTATCCTGCAAAAATGAAGCATCAGCATCTTTATCAAAAGAATAAGGATATGGATTAACTCCTTTATCTGCAAGATCTGCAAGTTTTTGTATTCTTGTTTGTCTGATTTGTTCTTTTGTAGAACTTGGTTCATGTAATTGTTGTGCCATTTTGTTCTTCCTTTTTATTATCTAAGTTTTATAACTTAATTTTAGCACAAAAAAAATCCTTAACAAAAAAATAAAAGGCTTCCGTTTGCCGAAAGCCTTTTACTTTTTAAAATGTTATTTTGCCTATTGCGACATTAAACGTTTTAACTCATCCGGACGTGATGTTCTGGATAGGGCATCTTCTATTGTAATAGTACCTTGCTTGTAGAGGTTTGCTAATGCCATTTCAAGAGTTTGCATACCCATTGCCTGGTTCATCTGAATTGTTGAATATATCTGGGCTGCTTTTGCTTCTCTGATAAGATTTGCGATTGCAGGGGTTACAAGCATGATTTCCTGAGCCATTACACGGCCTTTCTTAGTGCCGTCAGGCTGAACCTTTTGCAGCAGTGTTTGTGCAAATACGGCCACAAGAGAGTTTGCAAGCTGTACACGAATTTGTTGCTGCTGGCCTTCGGGGAATACGTCAATGATACGGTCAATTGTTTGTGCTGCTGAAGATGTGTGCAGTGTTCCGAATACCAAGTGGCCTGTTTCTGCGGCAGTCAGTGCCAAAGCAATTGTTTCATGGTCTCTCATCTCACCTACCAGAATAATATCAGGGTCTTCACGAAGTGCTGATTTCAATGCGTTTGCAAATGATCTTGTGTCCATCCCGAGTTCATGCTGGTGAATAATACTTTGCTTTGATGTGTGCACAAATTCTATCGGGTCTTCAATTGTCAGAATGTGTTCTGCTCTGTTTGTATTGATATAGTCTATCATTGCCGCCAGTGTTGTTGATTTACCTGAACCTGTAGGACCGGTTACAAGAACAAGACCTCTGGGTTTATCTGCTGTTCTTCTTACAACATCCGGTAAGCCCAATTTATCAAAAGACGGAACTATTGATGTAATCGTTCTGAATGCTGCTGCATAGTTGCCTTTGTCTTTATAAAAGTTTACCCTGAAACGGCTTAAACCTTCTATACCATATGAAAAGTCAAGTTCCCAGTTTTGTTCAAGAGTTCTTCTCTGCTCGTTTGATAACATTGGGAATAATAAAGTCTCAACATCATCAGGACTTAAAGGCGGATAATCATATCTTTGTAATTTTCCGTCAATACGTGCTGCAGGAGGTAAGTTCGCAGATATGTGCAAGTCGGAACCGCCGTCAGCAACTAGTTTTTCTAAAAGTTCTTCAATTAGCATGGTCTTTTATCCTTCCTGGAAATTCATTAATGAATCATTATCTTTCATTGCAAGCTCTACCAATGTGTATGTCATATAAGCCCCGAGTGCTATTGCTTTTGGATCAAGGCTTGTTTTATTTGCGGCTTCAATAATTGCCGTATTAATTTCCGGATTTTCATCCTTTATATAGTGAATCATTTTTTTTCGCCATAAAGGCATATCTTTAAATATTTCACTAAAAGCTTCAGCCGCATTCTCTTCTGAAATGATTGGTAACATGGTAATTCCTTATATTACTGCAATTTTATAAATTTAATAAATCCATTATATAAAAAATTTTAACAATAGTCTATATATAATTTAGAAATCATATATTTGGGGTATAATTTTTTTATGAGATTAAGGGATTTGAAGCTTATAAATTACAGGAATTGCAAGGATTTAGAACTTGATTTCTCCTGTAAAAAAGTTCTTATAATAGGGAAGAATGCGCAGGGAAAAACTAATATTTTAGAAAGTATTTATTTGCTTTCAACTTTAAAATCTCCCAGAACTTCAAATAATATTGAACTAATTAACTTTGACGCTGAAAAAGCTGAAATCAACTGCAATATGATAAAAGCTGAAACTGATGTTGAACTTGATTTTTCATATTCTAAAGATAAAAAGCGTGAACTTGCTTTGAATAAGGTTAAAACTACTCCGAAAAATTTTAAATCTGTCTTAAAAACAGTTCTTTTTTCTACGGCCGATTTGCTGCTTTTGAGAGGCAATCCGTCTGACAGAAGAGATTGGCTGGACAGGGCTATATCTCAAATTTATCCGGCTTACGATGACAGGCTTTCAAAATATGATAAAATTCGTATTCAAAAAAATAATCTTCTTAAAGATTATTTGAAAACAGGTTTTTTGAATGATACTCTACTTGATGTTTATAATGAACAGCTTGTGATAACAGGAAGCAATATTATTTATTTACGCAAAAAATTTTTAAAAGAGATTGAGAAAATCGCTCTCGAGAAGCATAGAATAATAAGTGAAACGGAAGAATTAAAAATTGATTATGACTGCTCGTTTTTAAACGGGAAATATGAGCTTGAGGATATTGCATCTGCTTTTAAAATATCGCTGAAAGAACGAAGAACAGAAGAGATGCGGCGCGGGCAGGCCTGTGCTGGGCCTCACAGAGATGATATTATTTTTTATATAAATGGTAATGAGGCAGTAAAATTTGCTTCACAGGGACAGCAAAGGACGATAGTTCTTGCTCTAAAGCTTTCTGAATTAGATATTATAACGTCTAAAACCGGAGATGAACCGGTATTATTGCTTGATGATGTATTGGCGGAGCTTGATGATATTCGTCAGAATTACCTCTTGAAATCAATTAATGAAAATACACAAACAATTATAACTTCTGTTGATACAATACTTTTTGAAGATGAATTTTTGAAAGACGTTAAGATATACAAAATAGAGAATGGACATATTTTATAACATAAACTATGTTATTGAAATATATCCCTCTCTCGGGAGAGGGATAAAGGGAGAGGGTTTTATTATGCGGGAACTGTGCGTCCCCGCACCCCGCACCTAGTCTTCTTTCTCTTTGTTGCGATGCAAAGAGAAAGAAGACTGGACAAGAAAGAGAAACACGCTGACCGTTTAATTACTGCTAAACTCAACCCGAAACGAGTGAACTCGCTATATATTTGTCATCCTGAACTTGTTTCAGGATCTCATTTTCCCGC
>CALUVX010000052.1 GCA_944324295.1 Candidatus Gastranaerophilales bacterium | reverse complement strand
AGCGTATTTAATGATAATGATGAACTTATTGCATATTGCGGCTGCTGGCAGATTTTGGAAGAAGCTCATATTACAAATATTGCGGTAACACCTGAATATCGGCGTAATCATATTGGCGAGGCGCTTTTAACAACTATAATTGATGAATGCTACAGAAATATGGCAAAATATATTACGCTGGAGGTTCGTGTCGGAAATAAGCCTGCCATTTCTTTATACGAAAAATATGGTTTTAAATCTCTCGGGACACGAAAAGGTTATTATCAAGATAATAATGAAGATGCATTAATTATGTGGACAGAAAATATTTTTTACGATAAATTTAAATCAGGATATGAAAAAAATATCGCTGCTCTAAAGGGGAAAATAAATATCTTATGACAGACACTGCCGCACCGCGAATTAGGGTTATAAAAAAACAAATTGAAGGTATAAGATTGACATTTGGAAGCTTGCTTCTTGTTTTATGCTGTACTTTTTTGATAATCCTTTCGACTTTTCTTCAACTGAATATAAATCATTTTACTATCCCATCAGGATTATTTTCGGGTGAACATCTTGTTATGAGTGATTATATTCATACTTACAAGTTAATCCCGCAGGTTCCTGTTATAATGTTTGTAGGAGCGTTTTTAGGCCGAAGGTATGGGATTGCCAGTATTTTGATATATATATTGCTTGGCTTATTTGCAATACCGGTGTTTGCACTCGGCGGAGGCCCAAAATATGTTCTTGAATATGGTTTTGGTTATATACTTGCTTATATCCCTGCCGTATTTTTTGCAGGATCAATTTTGAAAAGCGGTTATACAAACAGAAATATATTTCATGCAGTTCTTGTGGGAGTTTTGACGATTCATTTAATCGGTGTTTTGTATATGCTGTTTATTGCAGGCTTAAAACATGAAGGGACAGAATTTATGCTCGGATGGATTGTTGCACAAAGCGGCATCAAAATTGTCTATGATTTTGTTTTTAGTTTTGCTGCGGTATTTATTGCAAGGTATGCAAAAATTATTTTATGGTTTTTTATGTAAGGAGTTAAATTTATGAAAATTCAATCAATTAATTATCACAGCCCGTCATTTACAAGCAACAGAAAAAAATTTGATGTTCAGGGGCATATCGGTTCAATGCATGACGGACTGCATAATTGTAATAGTCATTACAATGTGCAGAATATTATTGATACTGTAGAATCAAATAATGTAAAAAAGGTTTTGGTAAGCTCTATTTCTGCTTTAAATTCCGAGGGATCTGATTTATTTAAATCGGAGGCCAAC
The DNA here is from genome assembly GCA_944324295.1 of Candidatus Gastranaerophilales bacterium. Taxonomy (GTDB): domain Bacteria; phylum Cyanobacteriota; class Vampirovibrionia; order Gastranaerophilales; family Gastranaerophilaceae; genus Stercorousia. The sequence continues at coordinate 1,992 of CALUVX010000052.1, read as the reverse complement.
GGTGCAAAAGAAATGGTAATGATTGCAGGAAATGAAAATGTCAAAATTTATCCTTTAATATCCTGCCAGCCGGGGATTGCAAAAGATACAAACGTTGTTAAGGATTTACTAGAAGGTACAAAGTTTTACGGGATGAAATTTCATCCTACAAATACCAAAAAATCGGTTAAAGAAAATTTTGATATTTATTCAAAATATTTGACTTTGGCAGAAGAAAAAGGGCTTCCTTGTGTATTCCATTCAACTTCAGACGGCTTGTCCAGTCCTGATGAAATAATAAAACTTGCGGAAAAACATCCTAAACTGCCTGTTGTTCTTTATCATATTGATTTAATGGCTCAGCCTGACAGAATGAAGCAAACTATTGATAATATTGCAAATTCGGTAAAGGCCGGAAAATCAAATCTTTTTGTTGATATATCATGGCTTACACCGTTGTTTGGTAAAGGCGATGAAAATAAAAATACGATAAACCATGCACTTGAAAAGCTCGGACCGGAAAGAATTATGTTTGGTTCGGATACTCCGATTGCGGAAATGGGGGATAAGGCAAAATATGCTCAATTTTCTGATTTTGTAGAAAACACAATTAAAGAATTTTATAAGGATAAGCCCGATGAGGCTGAAAAGGCCTTAAATAAAGTTTTCTACGATAATGCAGAAGAAGTTTTTATTGACAAAAAGTGGTACAAAAAACCGGTTGTAAAAGATAGTGCCAAAAAAGCAAAGAAATTAACCGCTTCTCAAAAGGGATGGCTAGTCGGTGGAATTGCTGTTTTGGTGGGACTTGGAGCACTTGTTGTAAAAACTTTATATGATGACAACAAAAGAGCTAAAGCTGCTCAAAATAATGCTTCCAGAGTAATTAAACATTAGTTGTGGAAGCAGGCAGAGTAGTGGTTAATTCCTACATTATCCAAAACAGGAATTTGTTGTGTACAGATATCAATACACTTTTGACAGCGCGGATGAAATCTACAGCCTTCTATGTCTTGTAAAATACTTGGCGGCTGCCCTTGAATGGTTTCAAGCTTTGAGCTTTTATTTAACGGAAGTGAACGTAAAAGAGCTGTTGAATAAGGATGCCGCGGATTAGAGAAAAATTCTTTGGCGGGTGCTGTTTCAACAATTCTGCCCGCATACATAACTGATATAAAATCTGCATTTTCGCCGACAAGAGCAAGGTCATGAGTAATTAAAAGTACGGATGTGTTGGTTTTAGCCTGTATTTCTTTTAACAAATTCATTATCTGAGCCTGAATTGTTACATCAAGAGCGGTTGTCGGTTCATCTGCAATTAGTATTTCCGCCTGGCAGGCTAAAGCCATTGCAATTATAGCCCGCTGTTTCATCCCACCTGAAAATTCATGCGGGTACGCCTTCATTCTTTCCGCGGCACAGGGAATTTGAACTGATTCAAGGGATTCCACGGCCTTGTCAAACGCGTCCTTACCTTTTAAGACCTGATGTATTTTTATGACTTCCAAAAGCTGGTCTCCGACGGTGTATAAAGGATTTAAAGATGTCATAGGATCTTGCGGGATTAATGCGATTTTTGCTCCTCTTATGTGTTGTAAATCTTTTTTGGAAGTCTTAAGTAAATTTTTCCCGTTAAAAATAATTTCTCCGTCTGTTATTTTTGCTGTTTTTGGAAGCAGCTGTAAAATACTCATTGCGCTGATTGTTTTGCCACAGCCGGACTCTCCCACAAGTGCATGCATTTTGCCCTTTTCAAGAGAAAAAGACACATCAAACAAAGCCTGACGAAAACCGCATTCGCAATTAAATCCGAGATTAAGATTTTTTACCTCTAATACTGCCATAATCCTATATTACATTATAATGTAAAACTTGTGAATAGTCCTTGCGGGTGCTTTTGTTAATAAATGTTAAGTTTTTTTACTTAATCATGCAATTTTTTCACACAAAAATTTTTTATAAAAGCATAGGGGATATTAAAAAATTTAATTTTCTTTTAACGAGGAAAATGGA
>CALUVX010000051.1 GCA_944324295.1 Candidatus Gastranaerophilales bacterium | reverse complement strand
TAATAGAATCATTTAAATAATAAAATTCTTTTCTTAAAGTTTCTACAATACCTTTCTTTTCAATTTTTGACTGTAAAGCACTCAAAAATTTTTCCCGGTCAATTCCATCTTGTTCAAGATTATATTTCTCGACAATTTCAGGCTGCGTTTTCTTTAAAAATTCAAGCAACTTAACTATGTCTATTGCATGTGTTTTATCATAATCTTTGCTAAAGCCTTTTTCATAATGAGCCTCTTCAAGCAAAGATTTTTCAATTAGACTTTCTAAGCCTTTTTCAGACATATCAGTTGTTTGCATATTCAACCTCGCTTATTGTTTCTGTATCATCTTCAGAGAAGTTTTCGATTTCTTCTAAATCAACATCATCATCTGTTTTAGGGATTTCATAATCTCGCACATCAATTTGTCCTGTAACGGCATTTGATATTAGTGATGTTTTATATTCAATAAGTTTTGTAATAATTTGTTCTTTTTGTAAAATTATTTCATTTATCTTAGAACATTTTTCGTTTAGGTATTCTGCTATTTTCTTTTGTTCTTCGATTGGGGGCAATGCAATTCTAATATTGCCAATATTACCAGCAGATATATGAACTACTTTTAATTTTACTTTTCCAAAACTTTTTTGAGCTTGTGCATATTTACTATTTAAAGCATAATTTATAAATAAAGCATCTTGTTTATGTTTCATAATTATAATATCGCCACCAGCTAAACATGGTTCACTGCCCATATAAACAACGTTTTTGCCTATTTCTTCAACCAATTCTCCTGTTCCTGCAAACAAAATATCCCCATTAGATATGTATCTTGGAGAATTTATTATATCAATATTTGTTGAAGAAACACAATCTAAAACTTGAACATCGTATTTTGAATAGATTTCGCCATACCTGATACAACGAATATCCCCATTTAAGATAACGTCATCTTTTGTAATTCCATTTCCTTTTGCAAAAGATTTTGCTACAAATTTTGTTCTCTTGATTTCCCAATGCTGTGGAATTTGTGTAAGCCACTTAATCCCACTATCTTTCATTTGAGCAGTTTTATCTATTCCTTTTGTTACTGCCTCATTAATAATAACACTCTTTTGTTCTTTTAATAGCTTAATGAGTTTCTTTTGTTTTTTGATTAGTTTATTTATCTGTTTTTCTTTATATTCAATAAAACTAACAATTTTATCTTGTTCGTCTATTGGTGGAATAGGTGTTTTTATAGAGAGAAATTTGCCAATTTTTATTGTTTTTCTTAATCCTCTATACAAAGATCTTAATTCTTTTGTATTGTCAAGTGCAATATAAAAATAAGTAATAAATTGGGGATTTACATTTTCAATTTTTAAAACATTGTATGCTCCTGTAATCATACCTTTGAACTTAGACAAACCTACAGTTCTTGGAGTTTCTTCAATATCAAATAAACAAAGTATTAAATTCCCCTTGTTTACTATTTTGTATGAATCAAATTCTGCAGGGAACTTGCCTTTCATTTCGCTTAAATCTCTTATAATTACACCGTTTTTAGTTAGAGATAACAAAGTGTATTTTGAACTGTTTTTACCGACTTTATTTTTCAATTCAGTTAAAAAACATCTATTGGGAATTTCTGTCCAATGACTTGGGATTTTATTTAACCACGCAATATCTGTATTTTTATATTTATCGTATTTTTTAAATTTTTTCATTAGCAAAATACCCCTTGCAAGAGTTCTTGTGCTTCTTTTTCAATATCTGAAATTTCAGATTCAATTTCTTCTAAACTTCTTAATTCTGTAGGCTTATAGAAATATTTAGTAAAAGATAATTCATATCCGATTTTTGTTTTATCTTGTTCTATCCAAGTATCTGGCGCATAAGGTAATACTTCTTTTTTGAAATATTCTTCTATACCACCTTCATACAATAATGGAATTTGCTCTGTATCAGATAAATCAGGATCTTTTTCGTATTCATAAGAACCGTCTTTATTCTTTTTAGAAATAACTTCTTTTGCTTTTTCATCAACAGTACAAAATGCTTGTCTGATAAGTTTGATATCTTTACTTGCAAGTTTTATATTCCCTTTTGCAAGATTATCTAATATTGCTTTAAATTCATTATAATCATTTGTTTCTGCAACAAAATGCTCTTTATTTTCTAAAATAAATTCATACAGTTTTTCTGCTTTATTTTCAGAACAAATTAACTTAAATTCATTAATTGTATTATCATTTATTGAAACTTTTAGTCTTAAAGGTCTTTCGGTATAGATTTTATTATATCCAAATTCTTCATTTAAGAAAATTTTAGAATATTCATTATTCTTGAATTCAATCATTAAATTTGTAATAGTCTTAATGTGCGATTCTGTTAAATAGCAATTTTTGTCTCCAAGGTTTTTCTTTAATGGTTCATACATTGATGTTGCATCAATTAATTGAACCTTGCCTCTTTTTCGTTCAGGTTTTCTGTTACTCAAAACCCAAATATATGTAGCAAGCGGTGTATTATAAAACATCTTTAGTGGTAATGCAATAATAGCTTCAACTAAATCCTGTTCGAACATATATTGTCTTGCATTACTTGCTCCCTGACCGGCATCACCTGTAAACAGTGATGAACCATTATGAACTTCGATTATTCTTGAACCAAGTTCTGTGTTATTTACCATTTTTGATACATTATTCATAAGAAACAATAATTGACCATCTCCCACATCAGTTATACAACTGAATTCAGGATTATTATTGTAGCTAAATACGAATCTACTATCAGAAATATTACCCTTTTCATCAGACATTAATTCTTTATCTTTTTTCCAATTTTTCCCGTAAGGAGGATTAGACAACATAAAGTCAAAATTCATTCTGTTAAAACCATCAGCTGATAATGTTGAACCGTAAGCCATATTACTCGCAGCACCACCCTCACCTTGAAGAAGTAAATCAGCTTTACTTATAGCATAAGTTTCTGGTTGACATTCTTGACCATAAATACTAATTGAGAAATTTTTATTAATTTCTTCTCCAATATGCTGAAGTTTTTCTTGTGCAAGAGTAAGCATCCCTCCAGTACCGCACGCACCGTCATAAATTAAATATGTACCATCTTTTAATTTATCTTTTACAGGTTCAAATGCTAAATTTGCCATTAAATTTACAATATCGCGTGGTGTAAAGTGTTCTCCGGCTTCTTCATTATTTTCTTCGTTAAACTTTCTGATAAGTTCTTCAAAAATGGTTCCCATTGCATGATTATCAAGTTTTGGTAATATAACATTTCCATTTTTGTCTTTTATATCTTCGATACTTAAATTTATTGATTTATCGAGAAATTTTTCAATTAACGCTCCCAAACAATCATTTTCAATAAGTGTATCTATTTGAGTTTTAAATTTAAATTTTTGTAGAATTTCTTGCACATTTGCAGAAAATCCATCTAAATATGCTATAAAATCTGCTTTTAATTTAGCAACAGTAGGTCTTGAAGTTAAATCTCTTAAAAGGAATGGTGAATCGTTATAAAAAGCTTGTCCCGCAGCTTCACATAAAAAAGCTTCTTGATTTGTAAACCCCTG
>CALUVX010000050.1 GCA_944324295.1 Candidatus Gastranaerophilales bacterium | reverse complement strand
TCCGCCACTTTCCTCTCTAGCAAGCTAGAGATTCTCGTTCGACTTGCATGTATGAAGCACGCCGCCAGCGTTCGTCCTGAGCCAGGATCAAACTCTCCATTGTCAGAAAGTTATTAGTATCTGTTTCTAAAGAAACAGTTTCTAGCTCATTACTTTTCGCTAAGCGTCTTACGCGTTCGCTTTTAACGGGTACGCTTTCGCTTTCACCCTCAGCTCACGCTGCTTAACGTGTCCTTTATCATTCGTTTTTAGAATTAACAAAGTATTGTTTATTTCAGCTATTCTGTTGTCAAAGTACTAAGTAATTTTTTCGACCGCTTCTTTAGAAGCTCTGCTAATTGCAGACACAATTTCAATTTTAATATTTGAATTGGGGTTTACTTCCTTTATATATTAATCAGATGCATTCGTTATTTTTAATTCGCTAGTGTCATCTGCATTTCTTATCTTACATCGTGAATTTTTTATGTCAAGTAGTTTGTTTTATCTTTTTTAAAATTTCTTAACGTTTCCTCAACGATGTTATGATTTTTTAAAGGTTCGCTGTGCACTGGGCACGTCTCTAATTCTATGCAAAAGAAATTTTAAAGTCAAGCACTTTTTTTCATGTTTTTTTTAGCAAATTTTATATTTATTACTAAACCCCTTATTATATAAGTAATTTAACCATTTACAAAAGTTAATAATCTCTCATACACATGATTTTAGACGTCTAATTTGATATAAAGTTCCAAGTATTTTTCATTTTTTTGAATGAGTTTTTTTTAACAAGCATAATTTATACTTTCTTATATATAAATGTCTTATAAAAATAATCGAATAAAGGAGAATTTGTCATGGAAAAAACTTTAAGAAATTGTGTGTTATCCTTATCAATTTTATTGGCATGCACAGGTGCATCATTCGCTGACGGGAATGCATTTACACCGTTAAACTTTGATGATGCAGCATACTCTGCTGCCCCAATCAGAACATCTGCGGCTTCAACAACTGTACAACCTGTAACAACTTCTACAGCAACAACAGAAGAACCTGCAGGCAATGCAAAAATGCAAAATGCTATTATCCAATTAGATAATGCTCAGGTTGATGTAAGAAATGAACTTTTAAACTACAAATCAAAATATTCTGATGTTGATGCACAGTACACCGCTGTTAAGGCAGAAAGAAAAGCTTTAGATAAACAGATTAAAACTCTTGAAAAAAGAATTAAAAAAATTGACAAACAAAAAGAAAATATCAGAAAGAACATGATATAAACAAATAAAAAGCATGCTACTAATATAAAAGAGACCTGATGTTGTATCAGGTCTCTTTTTCAATTTAATTATTCCCGTTATATATTCTTATATAATTCCAGTAGCCCGCAAAAACTTTCTTAACATAATTTTTCGTCTCCGGATAAGGAATTTGTTCTACAAATTCATCTGTATCATTATATGTAAGGGAAGTTTTCCATCTTTGCAGAGAACCTATGCCACCGTTATAGGCTGCAACTGATGATATGTCATGCCCTTCAAGATTACTCCTTAAAAATTCATAGTAATAATTTCCGATTTTTATATTCTGATAAGGATTGAATAATGAGGACGGTATAAGCATGCCCAGTTTAAATTTGTTGTTAATCTCGTTTGCGGTTGCAGGCATAAGCTGCATAAGCCCGCTGGCTCCTGCAATACTTTGCGCAAGCGGGTCAAAATAGCTCTCCTCACGGGTTAAAGCAAGCATCAAAGGCGCATTATTTCCTGTTAGGCCAGCAAAATTTTTAATATCATCATAATAAATCACAGGATAAACAAGACGCCAGCGCAAATCATATTTATCAGGTTTATCCTTAATTTTTTCCATGCCTTCACGCGCAGTAAGCATGGAATTTGGATAATCTCCTTTTTTGTATAAAACCCAGCTTTTTATAAAAGCATCATCACCCGCAATTTCATTTACGATATCATAATCTTTCAAATCAACAAGTTTAACAATTATATTGTTACGTTTATATTTATATGGATAAACAACCGGCTTCGGGTCAATATAATCTGTTATCAAAGGTCCTTTCATACGGCTTAATTTTAAATAAGCTCTATAAGCGTAATATGAATCAGGAAATTTGTTAATTACATTCTCGTAATAAGTGGTATATTCAGCATAATTATTTGTTCTTTCCGCAATTTTACCAAGCCAAAACATAACCATGGGCGCGGAATTGGCATCAGGGAATTTATTCAAATGGTCCAAGCCTATTTTTCTTGCATTTTCTAAATCTCCTGATTTTACTTTAGAGAAAAATATATTTGAAAGCGCGTCTGCTGAAAATTTCCCGTCAGGATATTTAAGATACAGTTTACTATAACATGCTGCCTTGTCTTTTTGTTCAACATTTTGGCATTTCAAACTTAATAGATAATCTGTCCCCTTACCAGATGCAAGAGAAAGAAGACGATCCACCGCTTTTGAATTAGAATCCGACAATTTCAAATAAATATCTATTGCATCAATTATACTATCTTCACTAACGTACTGAGAACGTTTTTGAAGTCCGTTTTCCGTTAAAAATTTTGCTCTTGGATAATTTTGTAAGGCATTAGAAATTTTTACATCAAGTGTCCAGTTTTCTGTTACATCTGTTTTTTGTAAAATTTCACGAGCTTTTTCATATTCCCCAAACAGGTAACAGGTATTTGCCATTAAAAGATAATCATCTTTAGAAATATCAGATGATACATCAAGCCAATCATTAACGGCGTTTAATGCAAGTTTTCCTGACGGAGCCTTTTCAAGATAATGCCTGAAGTGATTTTGAATATCATCCTTAACTGATTTTGGTACTATTTTTGCATCTTTATACTTGTTTTTTAGAATAACACCAAGATAATATTCGGAAGCAAGAGCATAATCAGTTTCAGGAGCATTATGAATAATATATTCAAAATATTTTTTAGCCAAATGCGGTTTTGTATCAACAAGCTTTTGTCCTGCAAGATAACGTGAACGTATACTTAATTTATGATTGGGATAATTATTAAATAGCAGCTGATATTGTTTTAGTTCGGATTTATTATCATCAAGCATTCGTGCACACTCTGCTCTATGATAAATTGCAATAGGTTTTAAATTAGAAAAAAGGGTAACTTTTGAAAACAAATAATAAGCATTCTGGTAATTTCCTTTTGAAAAATCTTCAAGAGCTGCAGAATAAATCTCATCAGTTTTCTCTGCCGGCTGATATAATGCGGCAAAAGTTCCGCCAAACACACAGAAAATTAAAGCTGTCGAAACCGCTATTACTCTCTTTTTCATATCCCACTCAATCATCCTGATAATACTTTAACAGAAAATAATTTATTATTCAAGAAATTTATACAGTTTACAAGTCATAAAATATAAAATTTTATAGTATAATAATTTTAATCAGGAGGGAAAAATGTACGGAATTATTTTAGCCGGAGGCTCCGGGAGCAGGTTATGGCCTTTATCAAGAGAGCTGTACCCTAAACAATTATTAAACCTAAATTCAGATAAAAGTCTTTTGCAATCAACATTTGAAAGACTTAAAAATTGCATGCCAAAAGAAAATATTATAAATATAACAAATACAAAACATTTATCTAACGTACGCATGCAGCTTTCCAATATAACTGACTCACCTGTGATATTATCTGAACCTGTAGCTAAAAATACCGCACCGGCAATAGTTGTTGCCGTAAAATATATAATGCAGAAATCAAATTCAGATCCTGTAATTATAGCCGTACCATCAGACCAATTTATTAAAAACAATGAGAAATTTTACGAAACAGTAAAAAAAGGAGAAAAATTAGCGCAAGACGGATTTCTTGTAACTTTCGGCATTAAACCTGACTACCCTGAAACAGGTTATGGTTATATTAATACCTCGGAAAAACTCGGCGATGGATTCAAGGTTAAAGAATTTATTGAAAAGCCCAATCTTGAAACAGCAAAAAAATATTTACAAGACGGAACTCATTTTTGGAACAGCGGAATTTTTATGTTTAAAGCATCAACTCTTATTAAAGAAATTGAAAAGCATGCTGCAAACATTGCAAAAATTACAGAAGAAATTGATTTTTCAAAGTCTGATGAAATTCCGTTCATAACTTTTGATAAAATGCCGAGTATTTCAATAGATTATGCACTTATGGAAAAGTCCGATAAAATTGCGCTTGTAAAATTAGAAAGTGATTGGAACGATCTTGGTTCTTGGCAGTCAATCTATGATGTCAGCAAAAAAGATGAAAACGGGAATGTTTTTATTGGACATGTGCTTGACAAAGATTCAAAAAATTCATTTGTTTATGCATCATCTAAACTTGTTGCAACTATAGGACTTGAAGATACAATAATTGTTGAAACAGAAGATGCAATTCTTGCCTGCAAAAAAGACCAGGCCCAAAATGTAAAACATATTTACGATACTTTGAAAAAACAAAATGATAATACCCATCTTGTTCATAAAACTGTTTACCGTCCATGGGGTTTTTATACAGTTATTGCTCAGGGAGAAGGATTTTTGACTAAAATAATTCATGTTAATTCCGGGCAAAAATTGTCGCTCCAATCACACAATTACAGAAGCGAACACTGGGTAGTGCTTACAGGTAAAGCAAAAGTTATTCTGGAAGGGAAAGAACTGATTTTATCCCCGGGGCACAGTGTCGATATACCTTTAAAAGCAATTCATTCCCTACAAAATCCGTTTGATGAAGGTTTAGAAGTTATAGAAGTACAAAAAGGCGACCCGCTTATAGAAGAAGATATTATTCGCTATGAAGACATGTACGGAAGGGTGTAAATCACACAGATTTTATAAGATGCACAAGCTCTTTATAATATCCATCTTTTAAAAGTTCATAAAACTTTGAAGTAACATTTGGAGCAATAGCCTCAACCCATTCACTGTCAAGATAAAGCCCTTCAACTAATCTTGCAAAAAGTTCGGCGGGCTTTTCGTAATATTTTCGATACCTGTTAATCCTTGCGGAAATCCTTGACTGTTTTTTCTGGTAAGATCTCAGCCTTATATAGGCCGCAAAAGCCTTTGGGATATCCTTAAAATCATGTTCAATATTATCTATTGTATATAGTTTTGCCGTCTTTCTAAAAAATCCTCCACGAATAAGTTTTACTCTGTCATATTTCAATAAATATCTGGCATCAGATTTTTTAATATACTTCTCAAAGTCCTTAAATTTTTTTGAACGCTGAAATTTCGGATAATAAATTTTTATAATATCTTCATATTCTTTTATTTTCAATTTAACTCTTTCTTTATGTTCATAAAGCCGAATACAGAGAGAATTTGGATCAACAAAATTTGTAACTTTTATCAATTCTTCTAGAAAAATCGGGTTATCAGTTTTAAAAAGCATGCCCAAAGTTCCGCCCGTTTTATTCATGTCAGGTTCAATTTTAGAATGAATATAATGTGCAAACTCATGCAAAAGTGTCGGGACAACTCTGTTTTCCGGAACATTTTTTGAAATATCAATTCTGTTTTTCAAAAAAAATCCCTGATGTCCGCGGGCCTTTGTTCCTGTATGAACTATCAATCCCAATGATTTAAAGTATTTAATAAGTTCTTTCTTATCCATATTCCTAAAATATTTTATACGGGTTCAAAATATTATTTGGGTCTAATGTTTTTTTAATTTTGCGCATATAATCAAGGGCAACAGAATTTACGACTTTATGTATATGATTACGTTTCTCCGCCCCTATACCGTGCTCTCCGGATAAAATCCCGCCGAGCTTTGCAGTCAAATCATAAATTTCACCCTTAGCAAGCTTATAACGTTTATATTCATCTTCATCAGCGTAATCTATTGGAATCTGCGGATGAACACTTCCATCCCCGACATGCCCGACCATACAAACATCAAGATTATATTTTTCACAAATTTCCCGAATACCCAGCACTAAAGCTTCCAGATTTTCTCTGGGAACAATAACGTCATCAGTCGTAACATTTGGTTTCAGCTTTGCACAGGCCGCCATAGATGAACGTCTTGCAGTCCAAATTTTATTATATTCTTCATCATTATATGAAGCCTGTATTGCCGAAGCATTACAAATACGCAAAATATTAATAATTATATCTTCCTGATACTGCATTGAAGATTCAAAACCATCTATTTCAATTACCAACGCAGCTTCTTTATCTGTTAAAAGATTCGCAGGGTAAAATCTTTCAACAGTCTGAATAGCATTTTTATCCATAAAATCAATTGTTGCAGGATAAATTCTCTGTTCAATCACAGCATTTACAGCCATAACCGCTTCTTTTACAGTATCAAAGTAAGCCATTAAAACCTTTTTGCTCTGTGGCTTAGGGATTAATTTCAAAGTCGCTTCAACAACAATACCAAGAGTACCCTCAGAACCTACAAACAATGTGTTAAGATTGTAACCAGTAGCATTTTTTATAGTATTTGCACCTGTTTGTAAAATTTGACCGTCCGCCGTAACAACCTTTAAATCAATTACATAATCTTTTGTAGTACCATATTTAAATGATTTTGCTCCTCCCGATGATTGCGCTATACTTCCGCCGATTGTAGAAACGGCGAGATTAGAAGGATCCGGAGGATAAAATAAACCCAATTTTTCAACTTCATGTTGCAAATCACCCAATACAACTCCGGGTTCTACAACAGCAGTCATATTCTCTTTACTTATTGATAAAATTTTATTCATTCTGGAAAAATTCAAAATTATTCCGCCATGCTCAACTGTACATGCCCCTACAACATTTGTGCCTGCCCCTCTGCAAATTATCGGAACTTTATATTTATTTGCAAGTTTAACAACTCTTTGAACCTGCTCAGTATTTTCAACAAATACAACAGCATCTGGCAGATTTTTAATATTTCTGATATTCGTTGCATCCTGAGCATACGCATAACGTTCTTCTAATGTATCCAATAGATTAGAAGATGGTATATTCTTTTTTAAATCAGAGATTAGCTTATTCTTCATCAACATATGATGCCAATTTTTCTATATTTGTACCAAGTCTGGATATCAATTTTTCAATTTTATCCACTTTTCTATTTAACATCATATCATCTTTTTCTTCAAGTGCTGATAAAATTTTCTCTAATTTCATCTCTAATCTGTCAATCCTAAGTTCCTGTTCTTCAAATTTATTCTCTATTTCATCAAGAATTGCGGATTTTTCAGGTAATGCATTTCTAATTTCATCCAAACTTTCCCTGATATTTGAAATCTCTGAAGTTTTATCGGTAATACTTGAAATATTTTCTGTGGTTGAATCAATCCATTCTCCAAGATACATCATTACCTGATGGAACACCTTATCTGCATTTGCAGAGGCAACCGCCATTGAATGAATATTATCTATTTTTCTTTCAAGTCTTTCACTGGCCTCAGTGTTATCAAGATAATTTATCCTGTCTTCTAATTTGTATACAAGACTGCTAAAATTATTCAGTCCGTCATTCAAGGCCTTGTATGACTCATCAGAAGTCAGCAGCAATTTATTGGTTCTTGAACTGATACTTAAAATATCTTCATTCAATTTTTCAATATCGCCCTTCAAATCTACCATCTGATCTTGCGTCAGCGTAGATTCAAGACCTTCAACCGAATTTACAATTCTCTTAATATCATCCGAAAAACTTTCAAAATTGTTATCGGACATATTATTTATAGCCAGCCTTAATTTTGCTATATCACTTTCAACATCCTGCAATGTGTATGAATAATCAAAGTCATCACCCGAACTTGCAATCTGTCTTAATTGATTTTGAACTTCAATAAGATTTTGGTTAATTTCATCAGTCTTTTCTTCCACAAAATCTTTTATGTCTTCGGTTTCTTCAACAAAAGAAACCTGATCAAAAAGAGAGACCAAAGCATTCATTATAGATTCTTTGATGTCTTCAGAATTCTTCTCTAGATCTACATTATCAAGTTTCATTAAAACATCACGCAAATATTTATCGATAGCCGCGGCTTTTTCATCCGATGATGCTTCAAAATATTTTCTCTGTTCAAAAATAAGAGACTTTATATCATCAATTTCATCTTCTATATTAAAATCTACACCGTCCAAAGCTATAGCATCGACTTTTTCATGAAGAGTCGACAACATTTCCGCAACTCTGTCTTCAGTTTTATAAAGTTCGTCAAATCTATCCTGCAGATTTTCAATAGAAGTATCAGATGCAAGAATATCTATTTTCGAATTTACAGTGTCAAATGCTTCATCCAAATGATCCTTTAAATCATCAACACCTGTATCAGACGCCAAAACATCTATTTTTGAATTAATCGTATCAAATGCTTCATTAATATCTTCCTGCATTTCTGCTAAAGATTCATCTGCAGCTATAATATCTATTTTTTCAGACAATGTTTTTAATGCAGCATTAAGTGTATTATCATCGGTAAATGATTCCACCTTAGCCGCAAGTTCGTGAAATGCAAGAATAAGCGAATTATCTTTTTCAATAACTTCAATTTTTGAGATTATTGAATTTATAGTATTTGATAAATCAGCCCCGATTTCTTCAGCCTTTTGTTCAATTTTATCCAAAGAATCTAAGATTTCCTCATTATCAACAGAACCAACCAAGGTATCAACCTTCTGATGGAGAGACTCAAGAGATTCTTTATTTTGAACAGGACTGTACTTATCAATTGTATTTTCGCAAGCCGATTGAACATAATTTTTTAAATTATCGCCAAGAGTTGCTATTTCTGCGGATATAACATTTGATTGCTGTGATAAATTTTCCTGTTCAGATAAAACATTATCCAACTTTATTGAAATTTCATCTTTCAGATTTTCAATTGACTCTAAAGTTTTTGAATCATGCATTACAAGTTCAAGCTGTGATTTGAGATCAGTAATATATTCATCCAGCTTTTCTTCAAATCCGCATTTTAAATTCCGGGTATTTGTTTCAATAGTAACATTTAAAAGTTCAATGCTGTTTTGAATATCCTCAGATACACAATCTTCAATAACCGAAATCTTATTAAATGTTTCTTTATAAGCCTGTTCAAGTCTTAAAACAGATTCGGAATTTGCAGAAAGTTCTCCGTTAACATCAACACTGAAATTCATAAATGAAGTTTCCAGCATTGATTTTATCTCATCCAGAAGTTTATCAAAATCATAACCGGAAAATTCTTCAATAACCGTTTTTACAGGTTCCAGAGAGCGTAAGATGTCTTCCGATTTTGTCTGTAATGCATCTGCAATATCAGTATTTATAAGGCCAAGCTCTTGTTTTAATTCTGAAAGTTTTTCTTCCAAATCATTTGCTAATTCTGCAAAATTACCGTTTTTTAAACTTTCAACATCTTTAAGCAGAACAGTAAGCTTATCTTCAACAGACAAAATATTTTCATTTATTGAAGAATTAATATTCTCCACAGCATTATTGCTAATTTCGTTTACAGAAACAGCAACATTCTCTATACCGGTATCCAACAAAGAAATAATTTGAGAATTCTTTTCATCGGCAGACAATTTTGCAGCATTAAGGAGCTCTGTTATTGAAGTGAGTTCATCTTTTATTCCATTAATTTCATCCACTGATGAAGATATTTTTTCTTGTGTTTGCAACGAACTAGTGTCAATCTTATTCACAAACTCTGCAAGCTTTTCCTGAAGCAACGCTGTTTTTTCTTCATAAGCATCAGCGTTATTAACAAGTGCTGCCTCCAGATCAAGAAGTTTTTCTGAAAATTTACTATCACTCAAAGATTTAGATGATTTTGATGCAATATTCAACTCAGTAATATAATCTTTGAGACCTTGAATTACTTCATCAACATGACCTCTAAAGTCTGTAATACTTCCGGATATTCCGCTTATTTCATTAGTCTGGATTTCACTTGAAGCCTTTAATTGCTGGAAATACTCCCCATACATGCTTTGCAAATTATCGGATATTGCACTAAGCGTATTTTTAAATCCTGTCATCTGAGCATTAACATCATCCGAAAAACTTACTGATAAACCTTCAAGTTTATCGGAAAGCTCATTTACAACATTATATACTCTTTCTGAGTAATCAGATGTTACTTTATGAATCTCATCCTTCAACTCATCTATTTTACCGGAAATCCCTTCAATATCTGTCAAAACTACTTGGGTATTTTTATCATAACCATCTTTTAAATAATCATTTAATGAATTAAATGCAGTCAAAATATTTTCAAATGACAATTTTAGATTATCAAAACCGGATGTTACACTAAATGTTATATTATCAGTTTTGCTGTCAAAATCATTTTTTACAGCCGTAATTTCATTTACAACATCAGTAAATGAAATTTTTAAATCATCCAGATTAAGTTTAGTTCCGTTATTTACATTTTCCGTTATTTCATTTACTGCATCCTGAATTTTTTCTGAAACTTTATCCAGGGTTTCTAAAGATTTATGGGTAGACATATCCAGCAATATATGAACATTATCAGAAAGCTCTGTCAGAGAAAAATTTAACCTGTCATAATTTTCTTTTCCCAAATTGCTGTTTTCAGCTAAATTTTCATCTAAACGAGATTTCAAATTATCTATCTCATTTATTATATTTTCATAATTCATTTTAGAATTATTTTCAAAAGAAGATTGAATTTCATTTAATCTTGTATCTATTTTTTCAAAATTGTCAGAATAATTAAGCTCATTTAATCGGATAATAATATTATTAATCTGTTCTTTATTAGTCTCGCTGTTTAAATGTAAAACATCTGCATTATCCAAGATTTTTTGAATAAAATCTCCAAAATCTATTCTGAAATTTGTAAAATCATCTTCCGTAATAACATTAGCAAAAGCTTCTTCAATCCTTGAAAATTGAGTTTCTATTTCTAACAAATTTTCATCTTTAGAGGCCGAAACAATATCCTTCAATGAATTAATAAGTTCCGAAAATTCAGACAATTTATCAACAACAATATTACTATTTTCTGCATCTTCAAGCCGAGATTTTATCTCATCAAGTTTTTGGCTTATTCCTTCAAAATTTGAAGCAGAAGACGATGAGAACAACTCCGACAAATCATCAATTTTAGATGAAATCTGTTCCAGGTCATAAGAATAGTCTAATGGTTCAATTGCTTCTATTTTTTCCGCAATTTCTTTTATTTTATCCCTGTTGAGAGAAGAATCGGTATTTAGAATATTTGCATTATCACTAATTCTTTGCAAAAATTCCGAAAGTTCTCCCTTAAATTCCAAAAAATCTTTTCTTGAAAGAATATTTACAAAAGATGTTTCAAGTTTTTCATATAAACCGTTAATATCAGAGGAATTATTTGCAAAAGAAATTTCCGCAAATTCTCTCAATGAACTCATCACATCAGAATATTCATCTAATTTGTAAGATAATTCTGAAATATCTTCTTTCTTTAAAACAATTTCCATTAAAGAAGAAATTATTTGTGCCAGTTCATCATTACGAGTGCCAATATCATTAATCGAAACAGTCAAAGTTTCACATAAAGATTTTAAATTATTAACTTCTGTCTGTATTTCATTATTTTGTTTTGCAACATCAAGCGAATTTATAGTATCAAGAACATTTTGAATTTGAGAATTCAAAGATACCACAAAAGTTTCAAAACCATGGTTTAAGACATCAAGAGCTTCCAGTTTTGAATTAAATTTATTTTCACTTTCAAGCTGTGATTGATAAACAGAGTTGCTTAATTCCCCGATATACTCCCGTATATTTTTAATATTTTCCTCAACAGCAACCTTGAAAGACTCATTATTTGAAGAAAGTAATGATTCAATATTCCTAATATCCTGAGTTAAATTCCGGACAGCTTCAAGTCTTTTTTGTTCACCTATTTCAGAAGAATCCGATAATATTTTCTTTTGACTTTCTATATCTGACGAAAGTTTTTGTGTTAGGTCATCAAATAATAATTTTAAAGATTCAAAATTTTCATTTGTATCCTTCGTTAAACCGCTTTGTAAATTGTCAATTTTTCCGGAAATTTCATTTATATTATCCGAAATTAACGATAAATTTCCAACATCGCTGGATGCTGCCTGCTTAAATTCATCTCTGAAATCTGCAATATCTGATGCAACAGTATCTATCTTTGCATTTAACAAATTGGAGTTTTGGCCGGACAGATTGAAAAATTCCTCACGCAGAGAATTTATAGTCGAGTTCAATTCTTCTATATATGATTTTATTGCCTCATAATTAGAAGAAGAATCTTCTTTTACATCTGCTATAATTTCTGAGATTTCTGCAGATATACTTTCAACAGAAGATATAACTTTTTCAGGCTCAAAATTATTACTTTCCGCTACGGCATTTTTAATATCTTCCAATGCTTTTATTTGTAAATCTATTTTACTTTCAAGCAAAAGAGAATTTTCGGAAGAAGAATTATAGTAATCAGAGCTGTGGACAATTATATCTTCTTTTACAATCTGTAAATTAGCAGCAAGCGCATTTATACTTGATTTTAAATCCCCGTAATCTTCCTGAATATCGGAGCTTATTCCTTTACGCAACGAAGAAGCCGTTGCCGTTAAATCGCTGACAAGAGAAGAAAGCTCATCAATAGATTTTTGAGGATTAGAATTTACAATATTTTCCAGGTTATTCAAGACATCATTTAATTGACTTTTCAAATCACTGTAAACTGTTTGCCTTGCTGTATCAATATTTACAAAACCGCTGTCTAACAAATTTTTTATAGAACTTATCTGCTCCGATAAATTTGAATAATTGATTTTTGATCCTTCATCAAAACTCTCTTTCAAATCGTTAATACGACTCTCTAGTCCGGCAAAATCATCTCTGAAATCAAGTGCTTTTACCGTAGTTAAAATATTTTCAATTCTCT
>CALUVX010000049.1 GCA_944324295.1 Candidatus Gastranaerophilales bacterium | reverse complement strand
ATATTCCGTATTTTATTCTCGGAATGCTGTCTTTAACTTTTAATATTTTCCTATGCATAGTCATTTTTCAAATACCGTTCAGGGGAAACTACCTTGTACTGCTGCTTGTAAGCAGTTTATTTCTTTTTACGTCACTCGGAATAGGTTTAAATGTATCATCAATATTAAAAAATCAATTCTTAGCCAGCATGGTTGCAATGAGTGTCGGATTTATGCCGGCTCTGATGCTTTCCGGGTTAATGTTTCCGATAAACTCAATGCCGGTATTTTTCCAGCACCTGACAAGAATTCTGCCACCGAGATATTATGTTTCGTTTGTGGAAAGTGAGTTTATGGCAGGAACAGTGCCCGAAATTGTTATTGCAAATGCAATATATTTGACGATACTCGGTTTGATTTTATTCGCTGCAGTTTATAAAAATACTTCTATGAGGCTGGAAAAGTACCCCTCACCCGCCCTTCGGGCACCCTCTCCCGCACGGGGCGAGGAAAAACCATAATGGAGATATAAAATGTTAAGAGATTTTTTCCGCAGAGTTCTTGCGCTGATGAAAAAAGAATTTATAACAATCTGGAATGACCCGAAAACAAAAGGTATAATTATCGGTCTTCCGATAGTACAGCTTTTAATTTTTTCAAACGCTGCGACAATGGAAGTGCAAAATATTGATACAGCCGTTCTTGACCGCTCAAAAAGCGTTGAGTCAAGAGAACTTTTATCAAGGTTTGAAAACTCGCCGAGGTTCAGAAATTTCTATTATGTTGATAATGAAGCTGATTTTAAAGATAAACTTGATACGCAAAAAGTTCAGATTGGACTTATGATAGATAATGATTTTTCAAAAGCTGTTAAATCCGGAAAAACAGCAACCATTCAGGTGATTGCAGACGGCAGACAGACAAATTCCGCATCAATTGCTTCAGGTTATGCATCACAGATAATCACCGGATACGGAGCGGAAATCAACCCCTCACCCAAACCCTCTCCCGCACGGGGCGAGGGAGTTACGAGTGGTGCAAACATAAATATTTCTGTCCGCAACTGGTTTAACCCAAATCTTGAATACAAATGGTATATTCTAACGGTAATTGTTGCAATGCTCTCGCTTGTTACGACTTTAATCCTAACATCTTTGTCAATAGCAAGAGAAAGAGAACTCGGGACTTTTGACCAGCTTATTGTAAGTCCTCTTTCATCTTTTGAGATTCTTCTTGGCAAATCCATTCCGCCTCTAATTATTGCAATGGCATTAACTATGATTATGACGGGAATTGTAATTATATTTTTCCATATCCAGTTTGCAGGTTCGTTTCTGTTGTTTATGATTTCGATTTTTATTTCTCTGCTTGCAATAGTCGGTGTCGGGCTTTATTTTTCCGCAATCTGCAACACACAGCAGCAGGCAATTCTTTCCGTAATGACTTTTATGATGCCGGCTGTCCTCTTGTCCGGATTTATTTCTCCGATTGAAGATATGCCGGTGGCTTTGCAGTATTTGACATGGCTTAATCCCGTCCGATTTTTTATGGTCCTGACCCGAGGAATATTTTTAAAAGGAATGGGGTTTGCAGATGTTTTCACAAATCTTATACCGCTGATTATAATAGCTTCAATTACCCTGACGCTTGCGGGCCGAACTTTCAAAAGAAAACTCGGATAAGGGATACATAAACTGATTTTATTTCTTTTTTATTGTAAATCCGTAACTTTCTTCTATAAGTTTCATAATTTTATCATCGTTTACCGTTTCATCTAATATTACGGATATCCAGTATTTTTTATTCATGTGCCATCCAGGATAAAAATGTTCTTCTTTTATTATTTTAACAACATTATCAGGGCTTAATTTTATCAAAGCTATCTCAACAGTTCCTTTTTTATTTTCTTGTATTTTTGACCTGTCAACATCTAAAATTGCAAGATACCATTTTTTGCTGTCAGAATTTCTAAAAACGCCGGTTCCTGGCGTTGTTTTCCATAAAAACTCCGGTTCATTGCCGTACTTTTTGATTACTAAATTTGTTATCCTGTTTGCTTGCGGAGAAATATAATATTTTCTTGTAAAACATTTTTCTCTAATATCTTCAAGTATTTTTACGTACTCCTCACGAACTTCGCCAACGAAAGAACCCTGCTGATTTTCTAATCTTAAAGGTAAAAATTCATCATTACCTTCTAAGTCATACACTGTACCTGTTATTTGTTTATCTGAATTTATAACAATAACAGCTTTAAATAAATCGTCTTTAAACAATTTTTCTAATTTAAAACTATTATTATCTTTTACAAATCCATATTCTTTTAATTTATCAAAATTAGGCGAGTGTAAAGAAACACCTTAGATGATTATTCGTAACAGAGAAAATGAGTATTTGGAATTCATAATTTAAATGTATTTCGCTATATCTATCAAAAATTCAACAGTCCTTTTTACCTGTTCATATGGAGAAAACATTAAAATGGACATATTAAATTGCATGTATAAATTTAAATAATTAGTATTTGATGTTTTGGAAATCAAACTCATTATTGATTGGACGTAGCGTTGCCAAATTGTCAAAGTTTCATAATCTAAGTTTTTACCTAAAAGTTCAGTTCCCTTTCTGGCAGCTTCAAGAATATACTGACTGTTATTATTATTTAAATTGTTATAATACATATTATATGGATTGAAATAATTAAACATTATTTTCTCCTTTTATAATATTTTCAACATTTTTAATTTTTTTATTTAGTTCTTCTTGATCTTTCTTACTTTGGAGAATATCTTTTGATGCAAGTTTTCCTATTGCTGTATCCATTTTTTCTTTAGCTTTATCAAATTTAAAAATATCATAGCAGTTACCACTTATATCTCCTATTTTAAAATTTGATATCAATGGATATATTAGAAGAAATATAAAAAGAAGAAAAATTATTGCATTCGCATTAATTTTATCCAGTAAAATAATTTCCATCCAATTATTTTTACAATACGAACATGTTAAGATAAATATTGCAATAAACCAAACCAGACGAAGATAATATAAAATCGCATAAATTAAAAATAATATAAAATTAGAAGCAATATACCAAATTTTTGCCCATATATCTTTAATAAATTTAGGAAATTCCGTTAGTTTCAATACTAAACAACATAAAACAGAACCAGCAACTAAAGAAATAATATTGGTTATAATAAGCAATTTCATTTTGAATCCTTTATATTCTTATTTTTAATCTGTTGTGTTTTAGATTTTTTAGGCAAGAAGTTACTATCGCTTACAACTTTGCCACCAGTCCGTTCTTCGTATTCTTCTCTTGCGTGTTTAGCAATGTTTCCACCAATTTGTGCAGCGTTTTTATTTTCGTCT
>CALUVX010000048.1 GCA_944324295.1 Candidatus Gastranaerophilales bacterium | reverse complement strand
AAACAAACTGTAGGCGATGTTGCAGCATATATAAGATCTAAACGTCCTCCTGAAGTTTACAAAGGAAAAGGTGTTAGATACGAAGGCGAACACATCAGACGTAAAGCCGGAAAAGCTGGTAAGAAATAAGACATAACAGTCAAAATAAATTGCATTGTGAAGGGTAAAAAATCTAAGTAGCCCGCTAAAGCAAGTAATGAAAGGAAAATAAAATGATTAAACAAGAAAGCAGAAAACCAAGAATACAAAAAAGACACAGAACTATAAGAGTTAAATTGTCAGGAACGGCCGAATTTCCGAGATTGGCAGTTTACAGAAGTACAAAACACATTTATGCTCAATTGATTGACGATGTTAACCATGTAACATTGGCTGCCGCATCTTCAAACGACAAAGAGTTAAAAGAAAAATTATCGCACGGTGGTAATATTGAAGCTGCTAAAGTTGTAGGCGAATCAATTGCTAAAAAAGCTAAAAAAGCAGGTATTGAATGTGTAGTATTTGACCGCGGAGGTTTCTTATATCACGGTCGTGTTGCAGCATTAGCTGACGCGGCAAGAGAAGCAGGCCTTCAATTCTAATTTAAAATAAAAAAACATTTTGTCATGCTGAATTTATTTCAGCATCCCTGTAGATCTTGAAACAAGTTCAGGATGACAGGCAGACAAAATGTTTTTTTATTGTTTTAATACTTAAAAAATAATTAATTATTTCAGGTTTTCATATTTTTTATATTATCATATATAGTAGGAGATACTGAATATGGAATATAAAGATTACTACGATATATTGGGTGTAAAACGTGATGCAACTGAAGCCGAAATTAAATCGGCCTATAGAAAGCTTGCGCGTAAATACCACCCTGATGTTAATAAAACAAAAGAGGCCGAAAGCAAATTCAAAGATATTAATGAGGCTTATGAAGTTTTAGGCGACAAACAAAAACGTGAAAGATATGACAGCCTCGGTTCTAACTGGCAGGGAGGACAAAGCTGGACACCACCGCCGGGATTTGAACAATTCGGATTTGGCGGAGGCCAGAGCGGGGCATACCAAAGCTTCAGTTTTAACGGCCAAGATTTAGGCGGATTTTCAGACTTTTTCAGCTCTCTCTTCGGTGATATGATGGGCGGTGGAGCAAGAACAAGAAGTATGAATTTTGACAGCTTTGACTTTGGAGGTGCACAACAACAGCAGAGAACCTCCAGAAGAAGAACACAACAACAAGCACCAAAAGCTGAAAATCTTGATGTTACAATGAACTTAAACGTAACAATTAAAGACATATTTGACCAAAAGCCAATTACAGTAAGATTTAACAATATAGAACGATGCATAAAATGTTCGGGAAATGGCGGCTACTGTAGCGAATGCGGAGGAACGGGCTTCAAATCCGAACCAAAATCAATAAAAGTAAAACTTCCGCCTAACATAACAGAAGGCCAGAAAGTAAGAATTAAAGGTGAGGGAAAATCTGATTCTTACGGCAGAAAGGGCGATTTATACCTTATTGTTAATATTAAAGATAAAGAATACGAAGTCAACGGATCAGATTTGACTAAAGAAATCGAGATTACACCACCGGAAGCTGTTTTAGGTACAAAAAAAGAAATTGAAACTCTTCACGGTAAAATCAGTATAAAAATTCCACCCAGAACATCTTCTGGTCAATCTCTAAGGTTAAAAGAATTAGGTTTACCCAAAAAAGGCGGCGGATATGGTAATCTCAATGCAAAAATTAAAATTGTAATACCTAAAAACTTATCAGATAAACAAATTGAACTTTATAAAAAACTTGCAGAACAATAATTGCAAATCCCTCCCTGATTGGGAGGGATTTGTGTTTAAAATTTCTTATATTCAAGCTTATCTATACCCATCAATATATTTCTAGCGCTGACAGAGCCCGTTTGTTCCCAATCATTAAAAGTAATTTTTCCGTTTTGCCATACCCTGCCAAAATAGACATCTCTCCCATATTGATTTGTAGGTTTGGGGCCGTTTACATCAATAATTATATTCGCGCAGTAATTCAAATTAGAATAATGTCCGAGTGCATTACCATCACTATCTGTTGTACAATTACCGGTATCAGGATCAGTCGCATCACACATAAAAGTGGACTGTGTACATGATGTTAGCTGATTAATAGCCAAAACTGAACCGTCAGGTAATAATATTAAAGGACACCATCCATTAAAAAAATAACTATAACCGCTTATAGAGTATTTTATTCTGTCGTAAAAATATTGAGAACAGCCTGCAGAAGTTTTAGAGGGGCAGACTTTTGCACCGTTAAAATATTTAGCATATTCTTGAGCAACTTCTGCGCTTGTTTTTAAAGGATCAAATAAAAATGTATTATCTCCAATCATTTCATTTTGACTTTGAGCCAATTTTGTTGCATTAATAACAATTGAAAATGCCTTTCTGGCTCTGACCGCTAATTCTTTTTCCCTATGCTCCTGAATTACAGCAGGCATTGTCATTGCCGCAACGACTCCAATGATCCCAAGGGTTATTAAAACCTCTGCCAGAGTAAATGCGGCTTTACGTTGACTATTCGACAGGGCTACGTGCGTAGCACCCTCGGTCAAGGTAAAGGCGATCTTTCCGGAGGGTAAGAGGGTAGGAGGATAGGAAGGTAAGCCAGTTGTTTGAACTCCCTCCCTAATTAGGAAGGGACTAAGGGTGGGTAACAAGCTTCCTGTGTTTGATTGATTAAAACCCATCCTAACCTTCCCTAATAAGGGAAGGAACTTAATTTTATTTATATAAGACTGTGAGAAACAAACACTATTATTATTCCTGATAATAGCATATCTTCCTACCCTCTTACCTTCTAATCCTCCATTTACTAGATTGCGCAATAAATGCGCAATGACATTACAGAAAATGACTTGACGTCCGGCCTTCTTGACTTCTGTTAGCTCAGAACGCCCCCCCCCCGAAGTTTGTAAAATCTTTTCATAAATTAACTCCTTTCATATTCTTACTAATCATCATCATTATTTATTATATCATATCATTATCAATACTTCAATAAACTAAATAAACCATTGACAATAACCCCATTTCAATGCGACAATAAAGCCGGAAGGGGGATATTTTAATGACTAAAGAAACTTTTTTACATGACAAACACGTTCAATTGGGAGCTAAAATGGTTGATTTTGCAGGCTGGAGTATGCCTGTTCAATACACATCAATTATTGAAGAACACAAAACCGTAAGAGAAAAAGTAGGCCTGTTTGATGTGTCCCACATGGGTGAAGTTTTTGTGTCAGGAAAAGATTCAATGGAATTTCTTAATAAAATTGTTCCCCAAAATATTGAAAAGTTAAATTATGAAAAAGCTGTTTACTGTCAGCTTCCAAATAAAAAAGGCGGTTTGATAGATGATTTAATAATATACAAACTCGGTATTTTAGAATACCTTGTAATATGCAATGCATCAAGAATTGATGAGGACTTAAACTGGATGGTCAGGAACAGCAAAGAATTTGACGTAAAAATAGACAACCGCTCGCATGAATACTCATTGCTTGCGGTACAGGGTCCTCTGGCAGATAAACTTATGAGAAAAATGGGGCTTACAACGCATCAGGAATCTTTTACAATAAAGCCTACCCAAATTGCAGGAATTAAGGTTCTAATTTCACGCACAGGCTATACCGGAGAAGACGGTTATGAAGTCTTGGTAGAAAACAGATATTCTGAATTTTTGTGGGATAAAATTCTTGAAGACGGAGTAGAATTTGGTATAAAGCCAATAGGGCTTGGAGCTCGTGATACGTTAAGACTTGAAGCAGCACTGCATTTATACGGAAACGATTTAGACGAAAATACAACTCCGATTGAAGCAGGTTTAAGCTGGTCTGTTCCTAAAGATAAAGAAGCTGATTATAACGGAAAAGAAGTTATTATGGAGCAGATAAAAAACGGGACTTCAAAAAAACTTGTTGGATTAAAAATGCTTGATAAGTCAATTGCAAGACATGAATATGAAGTTTATAAAGACGGGCAAAAAATCGGAATAATTACAAGCGGCGGCCCCTCCCCGATGTTAGGAGTAAATATAGCTCTTGCTTATGTAAAGAATGATAAAGAAATTTGTACAGGTTCTATTGTTCAGGTTATGATAAGAGAAAAATTACATGATGCTGAAATTGTAAAAAGACCATTTATTGAAAAAAGAAATAAAATAAAATTATAAATATACAGCAAAAAGGAGAAATTGATGAGTATTACAGAAAAAATTTTATGTTCTAAATCTCACGAATTTTTATTAGACAACGGAGATAATACGTTTACAATAGGTTTAACGGATTATGCCGTTGAACAGCTTGGAGATATTGTTTTTTTAGAATTACCGGAAACAGGTACCGAGTTTAAAAAAGGTGAAACTTTTGCAACAGTGGAATCCGTAAAGGCCGCATCTGAAATTTATATGCCGATAAGCGGTAAAATTTTAGAAATAAATGAGGATGCCGTAAATTCCCCGGAAATCTTAAATGAAGACAGCTACGAAAAAGGCTGGCTTGTAAAAATAGAAGCTACAGGAGATGCCGCCGCTGAACAAAGCGACCTTTTAGAATACGAAGATTATAAAGAAGAATTGGAATAAAAAAATGAAAAATTTTTTGGTACATACCGATGAAGTAAAACAAGAAATGCTGAAAAGCATTAATATGACAAATATAGAGGACTTATTCAAACAAATTCCTCAAAAAGCACGAATGGAAAAACTCGGATTTGAAAATCCTCTCAGCGAAATGGAAGTTCAAAAACGTATAAAATCTCTTGCAAAAAAGAACAATACGGATTACGTAACATTCCTCGGAGCAGGAACTTACAATAAATTTATCCCTGCCTGCATTTCACAGGTTGCAAACAGATTTGAATTTCTGACTGCTTATACTCCGTATCAGCCCGAGATTTCTCAGGGTACGCTTCAGGTTATGTATGAATTCCAGACAATGATTTGCAGACTGACAGGAATGGACATCTCTAACGCAACAATGTATGATGCCGCAAGTGCATGCGCAGAAGCTATATTAATGGCTGTAAGAGTATCAAAGAAAAACAAAGTTCTTGTCTCAAATAAACTTAACCCGGAATATATTGATGTAATTAAAACTTACTGCTGGGCAAACGAAATTGAACTTAATATTTTTGATGAATTACCTCAAAATACATCGGATTATGCCTGTGTACTTGTTCAAAACCCTGATTTTTACGGGGAAATAACTGAAATAAAAAAATACGACTGCCTGCTTGTAGTTTGTGTTGATATATCCTCTTTAGGGATTTTAAAACCACCTTACGAGGCTGATATTGTAGTCGGAGATATTCAACCGCTGGGTATTCCAATGGAATTCGGCGGGCCGCATGCAGGATTTATTGCCTGCAAAGAAAAATTTATGCGGCAAATTCCGGGGCGTCTTGCAGGAAGAACAGTTGATGCTGACGGAAACCCCGCATACTGCCTAACAATACAAACCAGAGAACAACATATAAAACGTGAAAAAGCAACTAGCAATATTTGTTCAAATCAAGCTTTAATGGGGCTTTGTGCTACTTTATATTTAACCGTTATGGGTGAAAAAGGTTTTAGACAGGCATCTTACCTGTCAGCCAAAAGAGCCCACCAATTATCAGAAAAACTTGCACAAAAAGGAATTAAAACCCTGAATAAAGAATTCTATAACGAATTTGTAATTGAAGTTTTGGATGCAGATAAATTCCTTAATAACCTGAAGACAAATGGTATTATCGGCGGCTTAAAACTTGATAATAAAAAGATTTTGGTTGCCGCAACAGAAATGAATTCTGAAGAAGATATTGAAAATTATATTAAAAATATTTAAGCCTCTTTAAATGTATTATAAAACAGAGTAAAAACTTTTTTAGGGGTTTCGAATTTTTTTACAGAACATCCCTTAACAAGATACATGTGTTCTTCTGTTTCTATCATCAAATTAATTCTTCTTCTTGAAGCATGCCATTTGGTTATAAAATTAGAAACATCAGCATCAGGATTTGCCAGCTTAACTTCAATAACACCGTTAACCTGTGCAACAGTCGGACGTCTGACTTCTTTATCCTCTACATAAACAGTTGTATAACTTTGTTTAACTTCCGGAGCATTATCAATTTCTGCTTTAAAAGATAAGTTACTTTCTAATTCCGTAATGACAACATTTTGCATGCTTAATCCTTTTTCCTGAACGTTTTTTTATAAAAAAATTTTCAAGACCACCAAAAATCCTGAAATAACTGATGCCTTTGAGTTACCTTTTCTAAAAAATAACTGGGCGATACGTGACTCGAACACGTGACCCTCACAACGTCAATGTGATGCGCTACCAACTGCGCTAATCGCCCATAAATAGATTCTAACACAAAAACTTACATTTTTGTGAGATGCGCTACCCCTCTCGCAAAACAATAATTAATTGTTTTGCTCGGCAGAGTGCTAATCGCCCATAAATAGATTCTAACACAAAAATTTACATTTTTGTGAGATACGCTATCCTTACCGCAAGACAATTATTAATTACCTTACACGACAGGGTATCACCCTCCCTATACAGAGCTAAAAATATTTGATTATCAATATTCAATGAATTTATTATAACATAAACAGTTTAAAAATGCATAGCATCAACCTGTTTCAATATTGATTGAATATCCTTTATAAGCTCTGCTTCTATAAATATCAATTCCTGCCTTGTATAATCATCATGCTCATATTTTACTTTGGCAAGTTTTGACATAACTATTTTGTTAAAAGACAAATAGTCCGCTGTAAATTCGATAATATCCACAGCCCTGTATGGAACAGGTCTGTCATGAAGTCTCAAAACAGCTCTGAATATGACAAGCAAAGTTTTTATAACATGACCGAGAACTTTTTTCATTTCTCTGTCTGACTTTATATTCATTAAAAAGTTATTTTTATACTTTAATAAAAGAGCTTTCAATTCAGATTCACATTGCAGTCTAAGAAAATATTTGTTTATAGGTATTGCAGGAACTAAATCTTCTCCATAAAGCACTCTGTAATTATCTTTGATATCTGAGTATTCAATCGCATAAACATCAAAAGAAGAAGACCATTCGTCTCTGTTCATAATAACAGGTATTGGGTTTTTTGCTTTAACCCATTTTTTTATTGGTTTTGAAATCTCATAAAGATTTTCAGCATTCAAAGTATTTGTAACAATCATCAAATTAAGATTGTTTTTCGCATCTTCAACATTAGCCTGAGAACCAAAAGCAAAAACCGATACCAGATTATCTCCGAGTTTCGCTTTTAATTCTTCAATAAGATTGTCCAAATTTTTCATTTTTTTTACCCTTTCCGCTGATATCCGTTACACTTTTACTATTTCTGTCAGAGCCTGAGACTCCGCTATTATACTTTCCGCTGATATTAATTACACTTGTATTATTTTTGCCAGTGTCCGAGATGCCTTACTCTTTTCGGAAATCAATACTCTACCAGCTGCCCGAACATCCACTGCCGCCGAAGCCGCCTCCGCCGCCAAAACCACCGAAGCCACTACCAAATCTTCTGCGGCGTGGAGAAAATATAGCCATTATTATTGCAAGCGGCCAAATCCACCAAGGTACATCACTGCGAGATGAAGTCCTCGCTGATGGAGCAGACGGACATACACCCTGTTTTTTAATTGTAACACCTTCTGCCTCGGCAACAGTTTGAGCTAATAAATAAGTACCCCTTCTGATACCTCTTTCATAATCATTTTGCTTATAATAAGGCAAAATATCTTTGTTCATAATATTTTCAAGTGTGCTTACTTTTATTTTTTTCTCAAGCCCCAAACCTTGCTCAATACGCATTCTTCTTTCGGATAATGCCGTTAAATATACCATACCGTTATTTTTCCCGACAGCACCAAGTTTGTAAGAACGTCCAATATCAAGAGCAACTTCCTCAACTGTTTTACCGTTCAAAGAAGGCAGTGTAACAACTACCAAATCAGCGCCTGATTTTTTCTGCAAATCCCATAAAGTCATATTCAAATCATTCTCAACTTCATCGGACAACAAATTTGCTTCATCAGCAATAAATCCGTTAAATTTTAACGTAATTGCATCAACTCTTGCAGACAATAAAACCAATAAAACTAGAACATATAACCAACTTTTCTTTACCATGGTATAGATTGTACCAGTATATAAAGATTATGTCAATAGTCGATATAAATCCCCCGATAAAAAACAAGTAATAAAAAAGGCGACACCCAGATTCGAACT
>CALUVX010000047.1 GCA_944324295.1 Candidatus Gastranaerophilales bacterium | reverse complement strand
CATATCTTTATAGTTGATATCATAATAATTATCTTTTGCATTTGCATCTGCTGCAACTACCCACCAGTCGGAATTTTTTAATTTTTGTACTGCATTAACAAGACTGTTCACTTTTATGATAGGAATATGATTAATAGCACCGGCACTTGTCTTTTCAACGGTTGCGTTAACCTGTACATTGCGTCTTGAGGGGATAATTATTCCATCGACTCCGGCGCAGACACAGGTTCTTATTATTGCCCCGAGGTTATGGGAATCTTCTATCCCATCAAGGATTACAAGAGATGAATTTTCATGTTTTTGTTCCAGAAATTCATCCAAATCCATATATTTAATCGGCGAAATTTGGGCAATGATTCCCTGATGATTAAACTCTGCGTATGGGGTGAATTTTTCTTTTGCCACAAATTGAAATACAATGCTGTTTTCACGCGCTAATTCTTTTATTTTGTTTAATTTGCCATCGCTATGGATATTTTTGGCGATAAGAATTTTGTTAATTTCTCTATCTCCGGCTATAAGTGCCTCCAGTACCGAATTTTTCCCAAAAATTATATTATCCGGCATTATTTTACTCCCGATGCTGAAACATCCAGCATTCTGTTAATACATCCCAGAGCTTTTGAGGCAATTTCTTTATCAACATTAATTTCATGTTCTTCTTTTTCAAGAGAATTATAAATATCTATCAGCGTATGCCATTTCATATTCGGGCATATAATGTTCTCTTTTATAAGAATAAATTCTTTTTCAGGGTAGTCTCTTTTTAATCTGTCAACCACACCTTTTTCTGTTGCTATTATAAAACGTTTTTTATCGCTTTCTGCTGCAAATTTCATAATTCCCGTTGTAGAGCCGACATAATCTGCAAGTTTTGTTACTGATTGATGACATTCGGGATGTGCAAGTATTTGAGCATCAGGGTATTTTTCTCTGGCTGCCTTAATATCTTCAGGTCTTATTTGCAGGTGTGTCGGGCAAAAGCCTGGATAAGTTATAATGTTAATATTTCCGAGCTTTTCCTCTACCCATTTGCCCAAATATGTGTCAGGTAAAAATAATATTTTATCGGCATGTAAACTTTCAACAATTTTTACGGCATTTGAGCTTGTACAGCAAATATCACATTCAGATTTTACTTCCGCAGTGGAATTTATGTAACATACTGTGGGAAGTCCGGGATACTTACTTTTAAATTCTCTGAGTTGATTTAAAGAAATCATGTCAGCCATGCGGCAGCCGGATTCCAGCCGCGGGAGAAGTACTTTTTTATCTGGGCACAATATTTTTGCCGTTTGAGCCATAAAAAATACCCCTGCAAAAAGTATGATTTCTGCATCGGTCTTTGCAGCCATCTGGCTAAGATATAAAGAATCGCCGACATAATCTGCGACTTCATCAATTTCTACATTTTGGTAACAATGTGCTAGAATTACGGCTTTTTTCTCTTTTTTAAGCTTATTAATCTTTTCAATCAGCTCTTTCATTCGGGTAGTTTCTCCTACATTTAGTGTAAATTTATGTTAAATTTGCAAACTTTACAAAATATATTGTATAATAAAAATGTAAGTGAGTAAATAAAAGTATAAGAAAAAGATATAATTATGGATTTAAACAGCATTTTATCTCAATTAGGCGTGGGAAGTAAAGATACAGTCTATCTTTCAGTAACTCCGGGTGTTGGATTAGAACTTATTCAACTTGATGTTCAAAGTCGTACGGTCAAGAACTATTCATATCGTCCTCTTGAATATAACGAATCTTTAAGAGAAATTGCAGATATAGAAATGTTTAAGAATGCTGTAACGGAGCTTTTTGAAGAATTGAAAATTAACCCGAAATGCAGTGTTGTATTAAACCTGCCTATGGTTTTATTCGGAAGTAAAGAATTGCCTCTGTTACTTGCAGACGATGCTGTGCAGGAAGCTTTGACTTCAGAAGTTGAACAGTCTTATATCTTTAAAAGATATGAACCCGTTGTAAGCTGGGCAGATTCAAATAACATGCAGTCTGGAGATTTGAGAAAACTCTTTTATTCTGCTCTTCAAAAAAATGTTATTGACGATATAAAAAATGCACTGGCTGAACTTGGGATTACACTTGCGGGTGTTGAAATATCATTAACTTCAATTTTAAAGGCTATGGCTTTTTCAGGCTTGGCCGAAGAACAGATGAAAGATAACGTATCTTGGAATTTGATGCTGATAACACCAAGCGGTTATTCAATATGTTCTTTGGTTGGTAAAAATATTATTGATTACTATGATGAACCGCTTGCTATTAAGTCTTTTGAAGGTGATGAAATTTATAATGCAATAAATGCTTCGGCTCAAATTACTTTGATGAGTTATCCTGCAAACTATTTGTATATAGTTTCGGAAACAGATATGGTAAGTGCAGAATTACTTGCCAAAAGACTTCAAACTGACAGCATTGTAAATTACCTTGAAAATAACAGCTTCAAGAAACAGGATATACTCCCTGTAAGTTTGGAGGTTTTGGAAGAAACAGCGCATAAAATTTCTCTTGAGGCAATTGGTATTGCTGTTGGTAGTGCTGTTTCAATGCCGGTTAAATTTAATTTTATTGTATCTGGGACCGGCGAGGGGGAAAAAGATGATCCTAATGAACCTATTCATGTGGTTTTAGGTTCTTCTGAATTTGATATTTCTCCAAATGCGGCAAGGAATGTTTCTCTTTTGATTGCGATAGTTCTGGTTGTACCTGTTTTAGCTGCTTTTATTGGAATTCCTATGATTGGAAATAAAAAACAGGCACAACTCGACGATGTAACAGCTCGTTTGGAGCAGACAAACGCGGAAATTAAACGTATACAGGAAGAACAAAACAAAGCAAATGATTTTGATGTAAACGCTGAGATTAAAAAAGTTATGTCAAGCAACCGTTCTAAACTTATGGGCTATACTGCTCTAGGTGAATCAGTTCCTAAGAGTTTATGGTTGACTTATTTTGCGGCAAAAGATGACGGAAAATTTGATATAAAAGGTGAATCTGATAACGTTGAAGATATTTATATTTTCTTTAAGAATATGAAAGATTCATTAATCAGTACCCAGCTGAGACTTCATAAGCTTCAAATGAAATCTGATTCTGTGGATGATGCGGTTACTATTGATCCAAATAGTCCAAGTGATTATGAATTTGAAATTACGAATATGAGCAATACAGAAGTAAGCAATCTGGAAAAAGCGTTAGCGGAAAAATTAAAGCAGGCTGCTGAAGGAAAAACTGATAATAAAGATGCCAAGAAATAAAAACGGTTTTTGTGTTTGATAGAAAACCGGCAGGAGAATAACGTGGAAAAGTACAGTGTATATATAAAAAAGTTTCAAATAGCGATTGCAATATTGGCTTTTGCCATTATTGCCGTGATTGCAATGATAGTAAAAACTGTTCCGGAAGTACAAAAAATTATACAAATTCAGGAAGATTATAAAGCCAAAACTGCATCTTTAGCTGATGCAGAAAGAAAACTTGCTGATTTAAAAGCTGATGCTTTAAGAAAAGAGGCTGAGGATGAAAATGTTGCTAAAATATTTTTCAAACCTATAACAGAAGGTTTGGATACTGAAGCAGCTATTTCAGATGAATTTGCAGAAATTTTGCAAATTATGAGAAATAACAAAATAAAAGTCCGTTCTGTAAATTATGATTACGATCCTAAAGATGACAATTTCGTAAAAAATATTCCATATAAATACCATGTTTGTCGTATTACTGCGGAAATGATTGCAAACTATGGAAGTTTGGCAAGTTTTCTACGTGAAGTATATAAGCATGAACACTTCCTTGATATGGCCAAAATAGAGATTGTTCCTTATGACAAAAATAAGAAAATTTTGCTTGTAAGTCTCGAAATAAAACTATATGCCCAAAAAGATGCGGCAACTGCAGCTAGGGAAGAAGCGGCAGCAGATGCAGCTGCAAAGGCTCAGGCTGATGCTGCAGGTACAAACAATAATAACGTACCGTCTCCTCAACCGGCAAACGGTGGAGTTTCTCCTGAGGCTTCAGAATAATTTTCAAACAGCTGATAGTTTATGCCGAATAATTTTTCTTTGTTAGCAATACATGTTGCGCAGAAAGATGTTTCAAGTGTGTTATGTCTTGCAAAGTCTTTAAAATTTGAGCCGCATCTGCCTCTATGATCATTCGCAAGGAAAGGACAGCTATATACCCCTTTTGCAGTCAGTATTCTCCCATATTCACAGTCAAGACTGTTCCAGGAAAAATTTTCTATTTCTTTAGGCGGTTTTGTTTTGTCGTGGAATAAATTAATTGTAAAGTTACTGTCTGCAGCATTGAAGCCGGCTTTTAAACATATTGCTTTAAATTCATTCAAAAGTACACTTTTATCTTCATTATAATAATTTGTGATACAAATTATAGGGTTAAAGCCATATTTTATAAGGCTTTTTATTGCATGTATATTCTGCCTGTATGAACCCCTGCCTCTGATGTCATCATTTTTGACTTCATTGTAGTGATCTATACTTAACTTAAAAATAATTTCGAAGGAACTTTCTTCCTCGACCCGTTTTAAAAAGCGTACTTTTTTTTCATTAATAAAACTACCGTTGGTAAATATACATACATTTGAGCGTTTTAGGCATGTTCTAAGAATGGAGTTAAAATCCGGATGTGTCATCGGTTCTGCTCCTGTAAGATATATGCACTCAAGGTTTTCGTTTTTTGTATCAACAAGAGCATTTTTTATTGTTTCGAGAGGAATAAAGTCTTTAACGTTTTTACTCAAAGGAAAATCTATGTAGCAGTGTCGGCAGTGCTGGTTACAATTTTTTTCGGTTAATTCAATAAAAAGATTATTAAAATCTTTCAGCTGACAGGCAGGTGTTTGGAAAATAGCATTTTTCATATAAGTTTAACTCCTTTTTTAATTTATGATTATTGTATTTTCCAAAAAGTTAAAAAGAAATTCTCCTGTAGGGTAATTATCATTTTTCATCGTTGAAGTCATGAGGCTTTTTATCTTCAAGCCATTTACTCATTATATAATGTTCGTAGCTTAACGCATAGTTATATAAAGCATTTACAAGTATTCTTCCGCTTTCTGATTTCCCTATAATAAGAAAATCTCCTGATTTATTTTCAGCAAGCATTATTTCTCTGTGCACTATTTTATCAACATTATTTTTTGGATTTTTATTGATTACGAGTTTTATCCAATCACAGAGAATTTTTGTTCCCGTAGAGCTGCCAGAGATTATATCAGAGTTTTTTGATTGTAAATATTTTGAAAATTCACCGAGTATCATAATTCGTCAAACGGGGTTGTAGCCGCAAAGCATATAATATCATCTATTCCATTTCTTTTCAACTCTTTAATCATTTCTTCAAAAGTAGAGCCGGTTGTGCATATATCATCAATCAGAAGGAGTGTTTTCCCGTGGTAGTTGGACAGATTAACTTCAAAGGCATTGGCAAGATTTTTAATACGTTCATTTCTCTTAAGTTTATATTGCGGTTTAGTATCTTTAATTCTTTTTATTAACCCTGTATTAAGTGTATTTGATGTAATTCTGCAAAATTCTTCTCCGACGAGATTCATATGATTATATTTTCGTTTCTTTTCCCGTTTAGGGAAAATTGGTACCGGAATAACTTCCAAATCTTTTCTATCTGTAATTTTAGAGAAATATTCCGCCATAAATTTTGCAAGATAGTACGCTAAATCTCTTTGGTTGTGATATTTTAGGCCTCTAATAAGTTTTTGAAGATTTTTGGAATAAACACCGGCACAGTATACCTTTTTACCTTCAACGTAGCGATTAATTTTTGCCGGTAAGAAATCCATTTGCTCATAGCAATTAGAGCACATTTTTACTGCTTCTTTTGAGCTTTTACAAAACTAGCATTTCTTTTTATATATCCAATCAAGTAAACTTATTAAACGTTGAAGCATACTAAAATTATACAACAAATTGCACTATGGCAAATGATTAAAATAATTATTGTCCAACAATGCTTTTGCAGTACATCCTACCCCTTCATTATCAAATAGTGGGCCGTTAACTCTGCAAGTTTCATCTGTATATTTAGAATTATTTCCCCCGCTTGGAATAATTGCGCCAGTTTCAGGATCGACCTCAAAAACGAAAAAATCATGTCCCAGTGCGTTAGGAGCTTTATTAACACCATTAACATCTATCGTAAATAAAAATCTATCACTCTTGCAGGTTCCACGATCAAATGCTATGAGCATAGAATCATTTGTTGTAATAAATCCATCATCAAGGCAATTCTCAATTGAGCCTGTGCCACTAAATAAAGTATTTTTCGGATAATTTTTATAAGTTGTTATAATTTTATCAAATAATTCCGAACATTCTGTTTTAGAACAATATATACCACCATTAAAATATTTGGCCAAAGGTTGTAGGAAATCTATTTCAGGATTTGGGTAGTTTTGAGGGTTTGGAATTTGTTGTGTATCATTAATAAGTTGTTGTGTGGCCTGGCTAATTGTAGAATAAGCTTTTTTTAATTGTGTATGTAAAATTTTCCCCCTGATATTTTGTATAATAAGCGGCATAGTCATGGCTGCAATTACGCCGATAATTCCGAGAGTGATAAGAACTTCCGCTAACGTAAATCCCAATTTATAAAAATAGAATTGCTTCTCTGAAACCCTTGCTATATTTGAGCTTCGCGGGGGGGGGGCACTCTAAAAGCTTTTCTATTCATCATTTTTTATCCTCCTAAGCTACATTATTTACTATTTTTAAAAATTTGTCAAGATTTCTAAATGTTCAGTTTATAACCGCCGCCGTATATTGTTTCTATATATTTTTTCCCGTCTGCGATTTTGTCAATTTTGCTTCTTAAATGCCTTATGTGAACTCTGATTGTTTCTATATCGTCATCCGGTGAATATCCCCACACATCTTTCAAAAGTTGTGCTGATGATACCATATTCCCATGGTTTTGAAAAAGCAGATTAAAAATTTCAAATTCTATAGGTGTTAATTTTGCCTGCTTATCTCCTATTTTCACACTATAAAGTTCAGGCAGAAGAGTTATTTCTCCAAGGGTCAAAAGTTCTCTTGTAGACGCACTTTCCGGAATTTGTCGTGTTCTTTTCAACAATGCCCTTACTCTAACCTGTAATTCTTCCATTTCAAAAGGTTTGACAAGGTAATCATCAACTCCTATATTAAATCCGTTTACTTTATCATTAATCTGCGAAAGAGCCGTCAGCATTAAAATCGGGATATTTTTTGTATCATCATTTTTTCTAATTCTCTGGGCTACGGTAAAACCGTCTACCTCCGGCATCATAACGTCTAAAATTACAAGTGATGGTAATTCTTGTTTGCACAGAGCAAATCCTTTTACACCGTCAAAGGCCTGTATAACTTTATAACCGCATAACTCAAGGTTGACTTTTATAAGTTCGTTAATTGCCGAATCGTCATCAATAACAAGTATTTTATTCATAACTGAATTTTATATTTAAAAAAAAAAAAATACAACAAGATTTGTTAAAAAATATTAATAAAAATAGCCTGTTTGAATGATACATTATAACTTATTTTCAGGCATATTTATTTGAAAAGATTTGTAAAAAAATATTTTTAAAGTGTAAATTTTACAAATTTTTGAATTTTTATTGTAATATGTTAATTGCGTAATGCAAACTGTAGTAGTTATAAGTATACATTTATAGATAGGAGGCACATGAATTGGCAGTAACATCACCATTTACAGCATTTAAGGAAAACGGGAAAAAAGAAATCCACTTAGGACAACACGTTTTAGCAGAATT
>CALUVX010000046.1 GCA_944324295.1 Candidatus Gastranaerophilales bacterium | reverse complement strand
TACATAAATTTAAATGGCAAGTCAGTTTACATTTTTTTAAGATATAATAATGAAAGATAAGAAGATAGGAGGGTAAACCGTTTATGTCAGAGGATTGCATTTTTTGTAAAATAATCAATGGTGATTTTAATACTGAATTTGTTTACGAAAATGAATATGTAGTTGTATTTAAAGATATTGACCCTAAAGCTCCGGTTCATCTTCTTGTAGTGCCCAGAGTTCATGTTGCATCATTAAACGAACTTGAGGATAAAAAACTTATGGGTGAATTGTTGATGGCTGTAAAAGAAACAACTAAAAAAATCGGCCTGAAATCATATAAAACTTTGATTAATACCGGCAAAGAAGCAGGTCAGGAAGTTTTTCACCTTCATATACATATATTGGGAGAATAGTTTAAGGAGATAAATAACAATGATTAAAAATGGTATCGAAAACGGATATTATCACGAAATTACACCCGCAGGATTTGGTATTGCAATAAAAGCAGGAAAAGTTTTATTTTCTAAACAGTCTGATTTTCAAAAAGTTGAAGTTTTTGAAACTGAAAGCACACTCGGACGTGTCTTGACACTTGATGATTTGATGATGACAACTGAGGGCGACGAATATCATTACCATGAAATGATTGCACATATTCCGATGATGCATCATAAAAATCCTGAAAGCGTTCTTGTAATCGGCGGCGGTGATGGCGGTACAGTTAGAGAGGTTCTTAAACACAAAACCGTTAAAAAAGTTGTTCTCTGTGAAATTGACGGAATGGTAATAGATGCTTGCAAAGAATTTTTACCGACAATTTCCTGCGGTTTGTCTGATCCGCGTGTTGAAATAATAGTTGAAGATGCGATAGAATTTATCAAAGATAAAAAGAATGAATATGATATAATTTTAATTGACTCCACTGATCCGATAGGCCCTGGAGAAGGTTTGTTTACGGAAGAATTTTATACAAATATAAAAAATTCTCTTAAAAAAGGCGGAATTATGGTTGCCCAATCAGAATCACCTTTTGCACAGAAAGATGCTGTTAAAAAGATGTATAATCTGTTGAAAAAAGTCTTCCCTGTATGTTCCACATACACCTCAAACATCCCGACATATCCCGGCGGCTACTGGGCATGGGCATTCTGCTCTGAGGATGTTAAACCGTTATCATACTTTGCAGAAGACAGATACGAAGATATTGTAAAAACTTGCAAAATATATAATAAAGAATACCACAATGCACGTTTTGCATTGCCGAATTACTTAAAAGAATTGTTATAATCAGTTCTTGGTCTTTATCCTCTTTTAGGGGGTAAAGATCAAGAATATTTATTTATGCTAATATAAGTTTATGGCAACAAAATTTATGCAGGCAAAGTTTTTAATAAGTGCAGAAAAGTTAAGTCAGTGTCCTGATTATACACTGCCTGAATTTCCGCTTCTCGGACGTTCCAATGTCGGTAAATCGTCTTTTATAAACGGGCTTGCAAATCAAAAAAAACTTGCAAAAACTTCTAACACGCCGGGGAAAACACGATTAATAAACTTTTTTCAGTTTTCTGATAAATTTATGATTGCTGATTTACCGGGTTACGGCTACGCTAAGGTCTCAAAAGAAGCACAAAACCGGTGGCAAAAGTATTTAGAAGAATATTTGCTTAAACGTGAACAGATTACTTCTCTTGTTCAGCTTGTTGACGGCAGGCATGATATTCAAAAAAATGATTTTCAGATGAGAGAATGGGTTGAAGCATACAATCTGCCCATATTTACGGTTGTTACAAAAATGGATTATGTCCCGAAATCAAAGACACTTAATGTTATAAAAAATGTGGAAAAACAATTCGGCGGAATTGTCCTGCCTTTCAGTGCTGTTGATAACAGGTATAATGAAAAGATTTTTGAACACTTTTTAAATTTTCACAATACCTAAAAATAAATGACCCTTTATAAGAGTCATTTCCTTTCCAATATGTATCGTTACTAAGTTTAAATATAGGGATTTAATCGTCATTTGACTTATATTTATAGCTTAACAGGCTGTATGTGTCAGAAGAAGATGATGAACTGTCGCCATAGAATACTGACATGTCGGTTGCACGTTTATTGTTAAATTCATCTTCAACTTCCATTCTTGCACAGTTTATGTCGTATGCCGAAATTTCAGCACTTGTAATTCTTCCGTCATGGTTGGTATCCATTTCATCAAAATGTTCAAGAATTTTTGACATTGTACTTTCGGAAAGTCCGCTTGCACCTGATGCATAAAGTTGTGTCAATTCTGCTTTTGTCAACCCTTGAGCAGATATACGGTTAGATAAGTTATTCATTTCGTCTGCTGTAATAATTCCGTCTCCGTCATTATCTATAGATGCAAAGTTTGTCTGTAAATAGGATGCGAATGTTTGATTTAGCAAACCGAGATTTGATGTTTTTGTTCTTGCTTCAGTTAAATTTTCCAGTGTCAAACCATTCGGGTATTGCGCTGCAAGATAAGAATATGTATTTGTTAAACCGGCATAAACACCGGAAAGTATATTGTTATTAGTCATAGTACTACCTCAATTACTAACTTCTCACACACATGTTAATGATATTTATTTAAAAGTCAAACCTCCAAAAAGATGAGATTGTAAAAATATGTTACAAACTTCTGTAAAACTCTAAAGTTTTGGATTAATAGAGCCGATATAAATTTTGTTGATAGATATTTATAAGGAGTGTGTGCTCATGGATGAACAAAAATTTACGGATATGGAAGACCTTATGTTAGATTATGGTGAAATGACGAGTTTTGACTTTAATTCACTTGATTACAAACAGGTTAGAGAGCTTCAAAATATTACAGACAGTGAATATGCTAAAAAGCCCTATCCGTTTAAATATGGGAACTTTGATTTGGTGGATATGATTCATTCTTTCATAACCCAATATCAGAAAAAAGAAAATGCATAACTGTTAATTGAATATGTGTATCTTAAAAACTAAGGGTGAAGTGTTATGAACGACAAAGAACTTTTTGAAAATAATTGTTTTCCGCTGTTTTGGCTGGAAGATGAAGAACGTTTCGCACAGCAGGTACCGCAAAAAAAAGATTTGCATACCCTGCTTGCGGAACTTGAGGACATCAAAAACAGAATAGATGAAATAAGCGCAAGAGAATGGCATCTTGCAAAGCTTGTGAAATTTCACAACGAGGGTTTTGCCCCGTAATTCAACCCCGCAGTTAAGATCGGCTGCCGAGATTTGGGATAGCTTTAAAATTTTATTAACAATACATATCGTTGAAAAATTTTCAACGATTTTTTTTATATTTAAAGTTCATACAAACAGAGGATTAAATCTTTTGTCCGTCAGGTTAAAATATAAATGGGTTAAGTAATAGGCAGGTATCTATGGTTGAGGACGTTTTTTATCCGCAGAATAATGGTGAAATTTCTGCATCAATAACACAAAGCTGGACTGAACAAGCGATTGAATGTTATTCGATAAAATGTGATTGTTCCAAATGTTCTTTAAAAAACGGAAATTATTCGTTTAAATGCCAGATGCCCAAAGTCATTGATATTCTGATAGGCGTCGCAGGCAAACCAAATGTCAACCCCGTATAGCATACAGCTCCTTTTTAATTATTATGAGAAAGTATTAATTTCGGGCGGATTATATTTCCGCCCTGTTTTTTATTCAGCTTCTCTTAATATTACTATTGTATCTTCAATTTCTGTTTTTAAGTAGTCAAGCTGTTGATTTATTACATTATCATTATATAGATACCCTGAACCTGTATATGAAAGATAAGGTCTGTATTTTTCGGCTTCTCGCCTTAGATTTGCAACGGATTTTGTATGTGTGTTCAGTTCCAAAAGCTTTGTGAATGATATATAATTACTTTCAGGTTTGCCTGCATATTTTGTTTGCAGATATTCAACGGTTTTATTTAAAAAGAAGACTTTTGCATTAAAAATTTGTACATTCGCGTTGTTCTCTATACACAGAAGAATATTTTCAAGCTGAGGTAAAATATCATCATAAATATCATTTAAATACGGTGATCTTTTATCCTGCTTAAGCATAATGTTGACAAAAGCCGGATTGTCTGTCGGAATAGGTT
Organism: Candidatus Gastranaerophilales bacterium; assembly: GCA_944324295.1. Classification (GTDB taxonomy): domain Bacteria; phylum Cyanobacteriota; class Vampirovibrionia; order Gastranaerophilales; family Gastranaerophilaceae; genus Stercorousia. The sequence continues at coordinate 2,369 of CALUVX010000046.1, read as the reverse complement.
TTATTTCCTCTGACGAATTGAAATTTTTCGATTCTTCATAAAGCGGTTTTGTTTTTTGAGACTCGGTTGTTTTGAAACTTTTTGTAACATCAGGCAGGGTACCTACATAGCCGCTTCCTTGAGCTTCAACCTCAATATTTTGAGTGGAAGAAGTATCCTTGTCTTTTTTGCCCCACCAGCCCCAAGCATAACAAGCCGGTGTTGATAATGCCGAAATTAAAACTAAAACCAATAATTTTTTCATATAATTATTGTAATGATTTCTAAGAAAAAATCATCATTTGTTTAATTTAGTTTGCGGGAGTTTCTTCTAATTTATGTTTATATCCGAATAAATGCCATTTTTTGTGAACAGGACAAAGAACATTATTTTGTTCGCCATAATACATTTTTTTTCCGAACGGGCGGAGTTTGGGATCGCGTTTATAAAACGCTTTGTTTTTGACACAGTATTTAATTTCTTTTCTTTCCATTTTTCTTATGGTGTTAAGCTTTGATCTTTGCTCGGAATTTAATACTGATTTAAACTCCTTATCATATTTTTCTCCTGTTTTTTTCATACATTTTGCAATATTTTTAACAACATCTTCCTGTTTTTTTATAGCTTGTTTGCTTGCATTATGTTTACACATATTTGAAAGAACAAATTTCTCCTGCTCATATTGTGCAAATAGTTTTCCTAATTCTTCATATCTCTTTTTGTCAATAACATCTTTACATTTTTGTTGATCATTTGAGAGGTTTAAAACATTATAAAGCGTTGCACGGTTGTTATACATTGATGTCATTAAATCAAGACATTTTGTTTGTTTGTTACAGTCGCAGGTTTGCTCCTGATTTTCAGCAAATACTTTTGTTTCCGGAATTTCTTCTGAAGCAAAAGTATAAGTCCCTGTTAAAATTATGCAAATCCCTATCAGTAAAAATTTTTGTTTCATAAGTCCTCTCTTCTAAAAAGAATTATTGCATGGTTTGTTTTTAATTACAATATTTGTAGTAAACTCTTTTTATGGAAGAAATGAATTTAAGAAATTATGCATATATCGGAGATGCCGTCTGGGAACTCTTTATACGTGAAAAGACAGTTAGACTTACAAATAATTCCACAAAACTTCATAAAATTACAACTGCAAATGTTAAGGCTTCTTTTCAGGCAGAATTGCTTCATAATATAGAAAATATATTAACTGATGAGGAAAAAGATATTGTCCGCCGTGCAAGAAATCTTCCGATTCCTGTCGGCAGGCGTCAAATTCAGGCAGAATATCGTTTGGCTACTGCTTTTGAAACTCTAATAGGATTATGGTTTATACATGATAAAAATCGGTTGGAATATGCTTGTTCACTAACGGAGGAATATTTAAATTTTTAAAAAAAACATTTAACCGGAGGATATAATTTTTAGTTTTTATATGTATATTATAAAAATATAAAAATTTGGAGGTTTTTATGAAAAGAGATTATCAAGAATTAATTAACAATTATCAAGGCGGAGATTTGGATTTGTCAGGCTGTGAAATTAAAAGCCTTGAATTAGGACACGTTGAAGGAAGCTTGAATTTATCAAAATGTGTAATTGGTAAATTATCTATTGGCTGGGTTTCAAATACTTTGAATTTATCAGGTGCCGAGATCAAAAAAATTGAATCACCTATAGATGCAAATTCTGTTAATATGACAGGTGCAAAAATCGGAAAATTACCTGAACATATTTGGACAGATTCGTTGACTATGGAAAAAAGCAACATAGAAAAATTAAATACGGATATCAGAGCAAATGTATTTAATATAAAGGGAACTAAAATTACATCTTTCCCGAAAAACATGAAAGTTCACAGATTAATTACAGATTCAAAAACAGCTAAAAATCTTTCATTGTTAACATTAAAACAATGCGATGAACTTGTAATGGATGACTGTGTATACTTTGAGCAAAGAGACTTAGTTGAAAACTATAACTTCTCAAATGTAGTTTCAGCATCAAGCGATATTGAAATGGTATGTGCAGTATAGTTTCTAACATTTTGTGATAAAAAAGCCGCTTTTTACAGGCGGCTTTTTTATTTAAAAGGGGGGTTTACAAAAAAAAATCAGCATGTACAATAAATATTGTAACAATTGAATACCCGTGGGGGTTTAGCTCAGCTGGTAGAGCACCTGCTTTGCACGCAGGGGGTCAGGAGTTCGAATCTCCTAACCTCCACCATAAGAAGGATTTAACATTTGTTAAGTCCTTCTTATTTTGTTGTGTGTCAGGAGTTTTGACATAAAGTATCGCAAATTTGACATACAACTCGGAAGTCTTTACAAAGTCTAATACATATACTCTTTAAGCATATTTAATAGAGAAATTTGAGACTTTTCATATA
>CALUVX010000045.1 GCA_944324295.1 Candidatus Gastranaerophilales bacterium | reverse complement strand
GATTTTTTATCAACGTGGGGTGAACGCAAAACGCAATATATACGTCTTTTTGTAGGTAAAGGAATAGGTCCGGCTACTTTAGCGTCTGTTCTTTTTGCTGTTTCTACGATTTTGTCTGAAGATACGTCAATTAGCTTATGATCGTATGCTTTTAAACAAACTCTGATTCTTTGTCTAGTTGTGGTTGCCATTTGCATTCCTTTTTCTTTTTTTTATGTATTACACTGCTTGAAATCGCTATTCTACAAATATTTCGGATATCGGTAAATACATTAATTCCAAGCATACCAATGTTAAAACAAACAAAATAAGCTGTCAACAGAAGGATTTAAAAAATGTATATAATTTGTTACAAATTCTTACAATAAATTTTTGTTTATTTTTTAATAACTATTAAGGAGTTTTTATGAAAGTTTCTGCAAATTTATCTACAAATTTTAATTCTCCTGCTTTTACTGCGGGGCGAATAGAATTTTATTTGGATTTTGACGGTACATATTTCCCTTTCAGACATTCAAAACTTCATAACATTTCTGAAAATGAAACAGAATATTTAAATAAATATTTTCAGAACTTGAATTCGTTTTTTAACAGTAAAAAGAATAATTTTTCTTTCAAAATTACAACAGGCAGATCATTTGGTGCTTTCAAGGCTGTTACAGAATTGATTAAGTCAAAAGGAATAAAAATGCCGTTACCCGATTCGTTAATTGCTAAAAACGGTTCTGATGAATATATTAAGATTGGAACTGACGAAAACTATTATAAAACGGACCTTTTTCCTTTTAATTATGATAAAACCAATTTACAGAAAGAAAATAATATAAATAAACTTACGGCTTGGGATGGCAAAGCTTTCAGGCAGAAAATAGTTGAAACTTTAAAAAAATATAATTTTAAAATTATAGAGTATGATTCAGGACACAGCGTAAAAGATTACGGGAAAGGTTCGTTATTTGCACATGTAGGTTATGATAATTTTAATCTTGACAGTTTGAATATGCCGCCCAGGAGCGAATGGGCTGTGGGGTTGAGAAATGATGGTAATCTAAAATTTTATTTGAGTTTTCCTTATGACATGTTAAATGTGGAAGAAAGACGAAATGCTTATAATGACATAAAGTCAAAGCTTCTCACCTATATGGATGGCCGTAAAGTAAATTATGTCATAGCCGAAAAACGCGAGAAGTCCTCTAACAACAGGCCTGTAATTATCTTTGAACCTAAAATAGAGGGTAAAGCTTTAAGTAAACTTTATGATACGAAAGAAGCTGTTAAAAGAGCCCGTTTAAACAATGATTTTGTTATTGCAGCTGGAAACGGCTCCAACGATATTGAGATGTTAAATCCATTGAATTATATTGATACAAAAGGCTTTTCGTCGGATTTGAAAAATGCTGATAAGCTTCTTGAAAAACCGGAAATTGTCAAACAGTTGAAAGATCTTCCATTTGTCGGGATTGTTGTAAAAAATGATAAAAATAAATTGGCCAAGCTTTTTAAGCTTTTTGGAAAATTTGGAAAAATAATTGAAGTTGAAAGAGGAAAATTGCAGGATGGTATAGAAACTGCATTAAAAATGTTTGAGCAAAAACGTTCTGGAAAAACGAATAATAGGTCGTTTAAAGCTATTGCTCTTATTTTTTCGGCAGTTTCCGCCGGCGGGGCTGTATTTTTACATAACAAAAAACAGAAAAGTAAAGCTGCTTAAATAAAAAAGACCGTTTTATTTACGGTCTTTTTTATTTTCTGAAATTTCTTCTTTTTCTGCTTCTTCCGTTTCTTCCGTTTCCGGTTCAGTTTCAATAGTTTCCTCTGGGCCATCAGAAGAATCTTCTGTTATTTTATCTGTCTCCTCTTTATCATCATCTTCGGAAGAATCAGCTTCATTTTCTTCATCATTGTCTTCTTCGACCTCTTCCTCTGATTTTTTATTATCTTCGGCTTCAAGGGCAGCTTTGATTTCATCTTCATCTTTAGCTCTGATAACCGGAATAGAAAGCATTAAAGCAACCTGATCGCCGTCTTGTTCAAGGTTAAGTTCAAGAGCTTCTTTGTCCATTTCAACGTATTTTGAAAGAAGATCAATCATTTCACGTCTCATGCGTTCCATAAGTTCAGGTGTAAGATTTGTTCTATCCTGCATTAAGACAACTCTTAAGCGGTTGCATGCAGTGTCTTTTGACGATTCTGTCTGTTCAGCATCTGTCTGGCGGAAAAAACCTAAGACTTTATTGTATACAGTTGCTAATAACATGTTATGCTTTCTCCTTTCCCATTAAACCGGAGAAGAACTTTTTCATTTTTGCCATAACGCCTTGAGGTTCTTCCAAATTCAGAAAAGGAACATCTTCCCCAATAATTCTTCTTGCTACATTATTGTAAGCTTTACCGGCCAGAGATTTTTCATCATTAACAATTGGTTCGCCTTTGTTAGTTGATGTAATAATGCCCGTATCTTCAGGAATTATGCCGATTAAATCCGCGGAAAGTATTTCAACAACGTCATCAACACTCATCATATCATTTGATTTTATAAGATTTGGACGGACTCTGTTGAGTAATAATTTATAAGATTTGATTTCTTCCTTTGCTTCTAAAAGTCCGATAATTCTGTCTGCATCACGAACAGCTGACATTTCCGGAGTTGTAACTACAATTGCTTCTGAGGCTCCGGCTACTGCATTTTGAAATCCCTGTTCAATACCAGCAGGACAATCTACAAGAATAAAGTCAAAATCTTTTTTCAGCTGGTCGCAGATATCTTTTAACTGTTCTTCTGTAACAGCTGTTTTATCACGTGTTTGTGCAGCTGCGAGAAGGCAAAGATTAGGATTTTTCTTGTCTTTAACAAGAGCCTGTTTAAGTTTACAGCGTTCTTCAACTACATCTACAATTGTATAAACTATTCTATTTTCCAAACCGAGTAATAAATCTAAGTTTCTTAATCCCAGGTCAGTGTCAATCATTACAACTTTTTTGCCTGCTTTTGCAAGGGCCGTTCCGATATTGGCATTTGTAGTTGTCTTGCCTACGCCGCCTTTGCCGGATGTTATTACGATAACTCTACCGCTCATTATTTCTCCTTTTTATGATTCGTGTATTTTGCGTATAATTATTTGTTT
>CALUVX010000044.1 GCA_944324295.1 Candidatus Gastranaerophilales bacterium | reverse complement strand
TGTAACCCCATCTATTGGTGTCTACATCTACACCATTCAAAACAGCGGTACTGCCGGTCGTATTATTAGCCAATACAGCTAGAGCCTGGGGATTTTGACGGACGTTATATAAAAGCATGCCATTGCGTAAAGTGATATCAGGAGTTTTTCCTGAAAAACTTGTTTCATTTGAACCTATAGCACTGCCGGTACATTCCGGGGCATTGGCATGGGTGTTAAACAAGCTTACCAAGTATTCACAGTATTTTTGACCGTTTAATGTTATCGTACGTGGAGAAGGAATACAACTACACTGGGTCTCACTCCATACCTTATTCTGTTCTTCATTACATTCACGGCTAAAGCCTGCAATATCTACCCAAGTCCCTGTGCGTCTATCACATTCTGTTCCGCAAGGCTGAGTACCAGTACAATCATAATCCGGGTAAACACATTGACTGCCATTCCATATCTCATCACTTGGACAGACACAGGCACTGCCGTTCCAGTATTGACCACCGCTGCAAGTTGGAGTTGGGGTTACACAAGTCCCACCCTGGTCTACCTGACCGCTTGGACAGACGCATTCACTACCATTCCAATATTTCCCCCCACTACAAGTTGGGGTTGGAGGTTCTGACGGTGTTACGCAGACGCCGTTCTCTTCCTGAGTGCCGCTTGGACAGACACATAGACCTATAGTATTGCGCACTTTGCCACCGGTACATGGAGATACACACATACCAAGCCATTCCTCTTTGTCTGCTGGACATACACAGCTACTGCCGTTCCAAACTTTGCCTAAAGTACAAGAAGGAGTTATACATTCGCCATTAACTTCCTGTTTATCTGATGGACAGACACAAGAACTGCCGTTCCAAACCTTACCACCGCTACATTCTGTTGGAGGATTAGGATTTGGTGTTACACAAGTACCGTTCTGGTCTATCTTACCGCTGGGGCATACACAGATGCCTGAAGAGTTACGAGTTTTGCCGCCTGTACAGGGAGCCATACATTGTCCGCCCCATTCTTCTTTGCCACTGGGACATTCACAACTGCCTGAGCTGTTGCGTACCTTACCGCCTGTACAAGGGGCTACACATTTGCCGCTCCATTCTTCCATGCCACTGGGACAAGAACATACACCTGCACTATTTCTTATCTTGCCACCGGTACAAGGGTCCACGCATTGACCGCTCCATTCTTCTTTGCCACTGGGACATTCACAAGTCCCTGAACTATTACGTACCTTGCCGCCTGTACAAGGATCCATACAAGTGCCGTTTACATCCTCTTTACCGGATGGACAGACGCAAGCACTGCCGTTCCATTCCTTACCGCCGCTACATTCTGGTTCGTCCTTTACACAAGTACAGGTATCTTCGTCCATGTGCTGACCCATTAGGCAATATAAATTTATCCATTTACCTGCTAAACAGGTCGCACATTTATTGGGTTTAGTTGATTCGGAACAAGTCGGTTCCGATCCTGTTTTCTGACAGTATCCTAAGCAGCCATGACCATCCAAAGTTGCCGCATAACACGTAGTACCAAGACTTGAAGGAGGGTTACAATAAGCTACATTTGTGCCGCCCTGCGGACAACAATTTACCTGGAAATTACCGCCACTACTACCACTACCGGCATTTGCGGTCTTCAAACAAGACACACAAGATCTTGTTTGATAACAATAACCATAACCTGTGGGACAATAACAAAAGCTTCCATTTGGGCTTTTACTGCCACCAATACAGTCATTATTAGGGGTTACAATATGAGTGTTACCAACCCCTGGGCCATCACCTAAATAACCTACATTATTACGCTTACACGCGGCAACACCTGCATCCGTCGTTGTATCATACTCTGCACAAGCACCACCGCCTCCAACAGGCTGCAGAGATTCAATAGCATTAGCTGCTAATCCTCCAAAATTGCTTTCAAAAAACACTCTGGCTTTTGCTAGTATAGATGGTTTTTCTACATTAGCCTTATACCTGTCATCTTTAGGATCATAATCCACTAGCATCTGAGACGTTGCAGTTCTCAATGATGAATAGGCAGAATAATAAGTATAAGTTACAATATTATCCAGCTTATGCTTTGTAATACCGATTGTTACTGCAACTATTACAGCTATAACCAACATTACAATCACAATTTCGGCTAATGTATAGCCGCACAAACCTTTAATTGAGGAGCTTAGAGTGCCCCCCCCCGAACTTATCGAGGCTAGAAGCCTTGCTACAAGCCGATTTCAAGCTTGCATAAAATAGCTTCTGTTCTTCGCTAATTCTTTTCATAATCCGCTCTTTGCTCCTATTTTTTATGCTCAACTATTATTATAACATAATTTAATACCTTTTTCAAGAGTTTCATAGTCTGACAAAGCGAAAACTTCCGAAACAAGTTCAACTTGACATTACAAGCGGGTCTTAAACATATTTAGCGTAAAATACAATTATAAATCCAAAAGAAAAGACCGGTTTTTAAGCCGGTCTTCTTATGAAAGATGAAAGGAGCTGAAACTTAGTAATATGTAATTTTCCAACCGTCATCAATTACCCGTGCCGCACAGGTTAAGCCTGACGCTGCTTTATTACAGTTATATGTGTTATCTTTACCACCCGGAACTACTTCGCTTCCGTTAAGAACAAACGCAAATATATCTCGTCCCATCTGGTTCGGACTTGTGTTTCCATTTACATCAATGATAAATACAACAGAATCCTTATCAACGTTTACACCAAATTCAGAACGCACAATATCACGCGGATAAACATTCATTATAACATTCATTCCGTCAACTAGTGTAAACATATATTGGTACATCTGCGCACGCTTCAAATATACTTTGCCGCTTAAAAATTTAGTAGGATACTGCCAGCAGCCGGTAGCATTTGAACAGTCTCTGACGATTTTAAAATACGGTTTGTAATAAGAGTATGCCAAGGCTGATGAATCCTGGGAATATTGATCTAATCCCCAATAATTCGGAGATGATCTATCCAAAATTACAAACATTGTAACCTGACTTATTGATGTATAGAATTTTTTCAATGCTGCCATATTTTTTGCATCACTGATTTTTGCAACAAGCCCAAATATTGTTAAAGAAGCTATAACACCAATAATAGCCAGAGTGAACAATGCCTCTGACATAGTTAATCCTGAACGTTTTTTTAATAAATTTTTATAATTCATAAGCCTAAATCGCCTCCTATCTTCCTTGTTAGATAAAAGACTTCTTTTAACAATACATATATATTATATATACCCAATATAAGCAAATTAATAACAAATTATAAAGTTTGATTACAATTTGATAATTAATATCAGAATTATTTTTCAATAATTTTTATATTATCTGGACAATTGAAAGTTTTTATCATAAATTACAGATATGTTTGAAAGTTACACCCAAACCATTGAACAACTTAAAAATCTATCACATTTCAGGAATATAAAAGACTTTGAGAAAAAAGACGAAAAATATATTTATTTAAATAGTAAAAAACTTTTAAATCTATCTTCAAATAATTATTTAGGTTTTGCAGACAACAAACAAATTACAGACGAGTTTTTAAACTACGCAGGGGACAAATACTCTTTCGGAAGCGCATCTGCAAGACTTCTTACAGGAACTTTACCAGTATATAAAGAACTTGAAGATTTAATCTCAGAAATATTTAATAAAGAAAAAACGTTAATTTTCAACAGCGGGTATCATGCAAATGTCGGAATAAACAGCTGTATTACAGAAAAGGGAGACGTTATATTTTCTGATAAACTCAATCATGCAAGTATTATTGACGGAATGCAATTGTCAAAAAGCAAATTTTTCAGATACCCGCATAACAACATTGAAGCACTGGAAAAGCTTCTAATAAGAGAACGCAAAAACTTTAAAAATGCCGTTATAGTCTCCGAAAGTGTATTTTCGATGGACGGAGATATCGCAAATCTTAATAAACTTATCGAGTTAAAAGAAAAATATAACTGTATGCTAATTCTTGATGAAGCACACGCATTCGGAGTTTTTGGCAAAACCGGAATTGGTGTTACGGAAACTCTAGGACTTACAGATAAAATAGATTTAATCATCGGAACTTTCGGAAAAGCAATAGGCTCAATGGGTGCATTCGCTACAGGAAGAAAAATACTGATTGATTATCTTACAAATAAATCGCGTTCATTTATATTCTCAACATCACTCCCTCCCATAAATATTGCTTTTACAAAATGGATTATTGAAAACAAACTGCCATATACATTTGAAAAACGAATGAATATGCTTGATATAGGTCAAAAAGCAGGAAGCAGCAGCCACATAATCCCCATAATAATCGGAGGAAATGAAGAAACAATTGAAACTTGTGATATACTGTTTCAGAACGGATATTTTACACTGCCAATACGTCCGCCTACAGTACCTGAAGGGACTTCAAGACTAAGGTTATCACTAACTACAGAAATCACGGAAAAGGAAATATTCAATGCAATTTCACTGGCTAAACAAACAAAATAACGATAAACTAATTATATTTTTTACAGGATGGAGTTTTGATGAAAAGCCGTTTGAATTCCTTGAATGCGGAGATTTTGATGTAATTATTTTCTATGACTACAATAATTTGGAATTAAATAAAATACCGCATTACAAAGAATATTTTCTCATCGCCTGGTCAATGGGAGTTTTTACGGCCTATCTGCTAAAAGACATACTTCCTGATTTTTCAAAAAAAATCGCAATCAACGGAACCCCTCATCCGGTTGACAAAAATTTCGGAATTCCAGAAAAACCGTTTCTTTTAACTTTAAGACACGCTGCTAAAGGCCTTGAAGGAAAATTCTACCAAAATATCTTTGACACACAACAGGAATACGAAAGATATCTGAACACTCCTGTTAAAAGAACTATTGATAACCGTGTTTCAGAGCTAAATTCTATTTATGAAAAAATAAAAAATACCGAAATAACTTATAAACCTTATTACAATAAAGCTATTATTAGCAGTAATGATAAAATTATACCAACCCAAAATCAGATAAATTTCTGGCAAGACAATGCCGATACAAAACTCATTGAAAGTGGTCATTTCCCCTATTATAATTTCAAAAGCTGGAATGAAATATTATGCAGATAAACCCTAAAATTATAAAAAATCATTTTGAAAAAAGTCTTGATAAATACAATAAAAATGCCATTGTTCAACAAATTATGGCAGAAGAACTTATTGCGGAAGTTTCAAATATTGAAACATATTTTGAAAATATTCTTGAATTAGGCTGCGGCACCGGACTTTTGACAAATGAACTTGCAAAAAAAATACATTTCAGGAACTATTTTGCAAATGATTTAATTGAAAAATCAAAATTTTATGTTGAAAAAATAATTCCAAATGCATTGTTCTATCATGGAAATGCAAAAAAAATTAAACCTCTGAAAAAAATGGATTTAATTATATCAAATGCTATGTTTCAGTGGTTTGAAAATCTTGAAAATATAAGCTTGCATTATAAAAATATTTTAAATAAAGAAGGAATCCTTGCATTTTCAACTTTTTCGCCCGAAAATTTCAGAGAAATAAAAGAACTAACCGGACTTTCTCTGAACTATAAATCTACAAAAGAAATAAAAAATATATTCGAAAAAAATTATGACATATTACATATTAAGGAATTTACACACACTTTGAATTTTTCAAATCCGCTTGAACTTCTTGCACACATGAAAAATACGGGTGTAAACTCATTAACGGCACAACATTTGACCTTTAAAGAAGTAAAAGAGTTTTGTGAAAATTATATTAAAAAATACCCACAAATAACTCTGACATATTCCCCTATTATTGTAATTTGTAAAAAACATTAATTGGTTTAAAGTTTTTTAAATGCACAAAATAGCCCGCCCCTCTAATTGCTAATCATTTCTTAACACGAAAGAGGAAAATATACACTTTAACAGACTTTATGTTTTAATTTAAAATAAAATAAATAAACCTGTTAGCGTATTCTAGTTTGTAAAAAAAAAACATATAATGTTTACATAATTTCATGTTTATTATTACATGTGGATAAAAGGACGGATAACAATTGTTAAATAATTTCGAAAGTTTTGATAATTCTGAAACATCAGCAAGAAAATCAGCCTTGATACAAGAAAGAATAGGACTTGTATCAACTCATATGTATAAACAGTTTCTGGATTATCAACACGCAAATATCAATACAAATGAAATATTTACAAGAATGATTGATAATTTGCTAATAGTTGTAGACACGCTTAAAGAAGCATTTTCGTCCAGAAATGTTACAACTCAGAATATTTACGTTGATACAGACCCGCAAAAATCTGTCGTAATCGTAAATATACTCTGGCATAAAATGAGTTTTACAACAAGATGCAACTATCAGCCTCAAGCACTCTATAGAGAGGACGGACAACATCTTTTCTCAAGCAGAGTTATGGCAGTTAAAGGCAATTATTATGAACTCATGAAAGGTGTAACAGACCACGATGAAGAAATGGGCAAACTACTTGATAACGAAGTTGCATCATTGTTTATTCCGCCCGAATCTACCCAGAATTCAATAATGAAAATAAGACATCTTCCAAATCGGGAATTTTACCTGAATCAGGTTGATGCTCCGAGAGAATTTGTACTTAAGGTAGTAGAAACTATCTGTGGCGGTGGTTTTTATCACGAAGAAGGCTCTAGAAAAAGTTTTAATATATAACATTAACCTTCATCAATAGAAATTTTTGAAGAAACTTCCGCAACAATACGCTGAACATCAGCTCCGCCGATTGCAACTTCAAGAATTAAAGGGCTGTGTATCAAAACAGTTTCTGCATAATCCATTGTGTCAACATTGATTATATTAAACTCAATAAAATCTTCACCGGCATATATCAATTTTCCATATTCACCGCCTGTAGCCCATTTGATAAACATGTATTGATTTTCATACTCTTTAAGTTTCTCTACCAGTCTCATCCTACATCCCCGTAAAATGTCTACAATATATATTGTAGTGATTTATTTTAAGAAGTCAAGGTTAAAATTTTGCAAAAAAGAAGCTGCACTTTTGTACAGCTTTGAACAATAATCTTGGGAGGAGATTTGGGGATAGTTGTACATGCATGATAATGCAAGCATGCTTTTTTTGTTACACATGTAATCAAAAAATTAATAAAAATTTACAATTTATTGATTTTATAATATAATAGTGCATAGAGGGAAATCATGAAGATACTTGTAATAAACGGTGTAAATATGAATATGCTTGGTTTACGCGAACCTGAAAAGTACGGAACCATGACATTAAAAGATTTAGAAAAAGAATTATATGCATTCTCATTTGAACTTGGAATTGATATCGAAACATTCCAGAGCAACTTTGAAGGAGAAATCGTAGAAAAAATTCACAGTGCAAAAGACAATTTTGACGGAATTATTATAAATGCAGGCGCTTACACTCACACAAGCGTTGCAATCCGTGATGCTATTGCATCAATCAACATTCCTGCAGCAGAGATACACATGACAAACATTTATAAAAGAGAAGAATTCAGACATTACTCATACATAGCACCAGTATGTATCGGCCAAATATCAGGATTTGGAGTAAACAGCTATAAATTGGGGCTTAAAGCAATTGTCGATTATTTAAATACTAATGACAACTAATAAAAAAATTTTCTCTTGTTTTTCTCGTCATTGCAATATTGCAATGACGAAATAATGTAATTACTTTTGAAACTCGTCAACAAAAGCTTTACCTACAGCGAGTGCCTTTAATTCCGGATGTTCAAGACCAGCCTCAGCATATTTTTTTTCGGCAAGCTCGGCAACATCAAGAGCACGTTTAGCAAGTTCAGGATTTGCAGCAAAAACCTTTATATCATTTTCAAGGTTATCGACCTTTACGGCAGAACGATCAGCGGGGTTGTCTGGAATCTCGTTAATCTCTTTTGTCGGTATTTCAGGCTGCTGGGGAGTTTGTACATCCTGAGCGGCTTCCGGTTTTACCTGCTCTGTTTTTTGAACCTGAGTCTGCGGCTGTTGTGGAATGATTGGACTTTGTGCGTTTTTAGGAATTTCGTTCATAGTCAAATCCTCTTTTCTTTTTCGGGGTTACGACACTTTGCCGTAACTTTTGTATAACTCAATATTCTCGTTTTTTGCTTTAAAACATCAAAACAAATTTTTTTGCTAGTTTGTAAAAAAAAAATTACAAAAATTAATATATAATCTTTCTTTACATAGTGTTTATGATATTATTTAAAGTACAATAGAGATGATTATAGTATATAAACGTTATATAAAGTATACAACATTAAGGAAAGTATTGCAACATGAATTTTACTAATTTATTTAGTAACATAAATCCGAGAGAAGTAATAAGAAATCTGCCAGATGCAGTTTTTGTAATTGATTTAGACGGAAGAATAGTATGGGCAAATGACAAGGCCGCAGTCATCTTTGAAAGTAAGAGAACAGATTTAAAAGGGCTAAATTTTGATGAAATTGTCGCAAATGGAGTTTTTCTTGCTGAAAAATCTTACTCAAAACGAAACTCGGTTGTAACAGGGGCATTCACGGTTGAAGGTAAAGAATTTTTCATCGAAATGAATGCAAAAAAATATGTTGAACAATACTTTATTACAATAAGAGATGTTACTGCAATGACAAATGTTCTGACAATTGCAGAAAGAACAGGCCGATTGAATAAAGAAAAAAATGTGATGTTTGTCAAACTTTCCAATGAAATAAAATCACCTATTCAATCAATAATAGGGTTTTCACAGGCTCTTTTGGACGGATTGGGCGGGGAAATGAATGACAAACAAAATAAATATGTCAGAATTATTAATAAAAATTCTTCTGAATTATTGCATTTTATGGATAAATTTATTGAATTTGCCCAGGCAGAATCTTCATTATTCAAATGTGAAAATCAACCGTTTGATCTGGTTAACGCAATCCATACGGTCGTAAAAAATAATGAAAGCGTTTTAAGTGCAAAAAATCTTTCAGTAAATTACGATTTTGATGAATTTAACAGAAAAACAGTTTACAGTGATGAAAATTCACTTAAAATAATTTTACAAAATATCCTTGAAATATCAATAAAATCAACTGATGTTGGATCAATTACAATAAAAGTTGAGCATCCTGAAGCGGAAGAGGTTGAAAGATGCGGTGCGAAACCAATTAAAGACGCAAGCAGATTTTCTTATGTAAAAATTTGTGTAACCGATACAGGTATGGGATTCGCGGAATCAGAACTTGAAGGAATTTTTGAGCCATATACACAGCTTGACAAGGCTCATAAGAAAACAATCCTGCGTTCAATTACATTGGGAACCGCATATACAATCCTCAAACGCATGGGCGGTGCAATATGGATTAATTCCGAAGTAATGAAAGGCTCATCTTACTATGTAATTTTACCTGTTGAAAAAGGGTTAAAAAATGAGTAGTGTTACATTAAAAAATGTTACTAAAATATATGATACCAAAAAGGTTATTGATAATGTTGATTTAACAATAAACGACAAAGAATTTGTTGTTCTTGTAGGTGCTTCCGGATGCGGGAAATCAACACTTTTAAGAATGATAGCCGGTTTGGAAAACATAACAAACGGAGAAATTTTTATCGGCGATAAAAAGGTTAATGACGTTCACCCGAAAGACAGAGATATTGCATTTGTTTTCCAGAGTTATGCTCTTTATCCTCATATGACGGTAAGAGAAAATATTGCATTCGGGCTTAAAATGCGAAAAGTTGATAAAGAAACAATTGAGAAAAAGGTCAAAGAAGCCGCTGAAATTTTGGATTTGGGTGAATATTTGGGCCGAAAGCCAAAACAGCTTTCAGGAGGGCAGAGACAGCGTGTAGCATTAGGACGTGCAATAGTCAGGAACCCAAAAGTATTTTTAATGGATGAACCTTTATCGAATTTGGACGCTAAATTGCGTGTACAAATGCGTTCCGAGATAAAAAAACTTCATGAAAAATTACAGACAACCTTTATTTATGTTACCCATGACCAGACAGAAGCCCTTACAATGGGGGACAGAGTTGTTGTATTGGATAAAGGTGTAATTCAACAGGCAGCAAGCCCCGAAGAAATCTATAACAATCCTGCAAACACTTTTGTCGCTGGCTTTGTGGGTTCTCCACAGATGAATTTCATTGACAGTAATGATTTTCCATACATTATAACCAAAAATGTTATTGTTGGAATTCGTCCAGAAAAAATGGTTTGCGGCGGAGAGATAAAATTTAATGTTGATGTTGATATAACAGAACTTTTAGGCAGTGAAAAGATAGCTTACTTTAATATAGGCGGGAAAAAATGTTCTGCCAAACTTCCTGCAGATTATAATATTGAAAAAATATTGAGCTTAAGCATAAATCCGAAAGATTTATATTTCTTTGACAAAGAAACAGGATTAAGATGCTACTTGTAGCCTAAAAAATAATATATTTACAAAGAAAAAGAGCGGGAAATGTTTCCCGCTCAAATGTTCTGTATATTTGTGAGCATCCGATTAAAATAGGAACTTAACCGGTTTTATGTATTTTAAACGACATAATGAGTTGTCGACAGAACATTCATTATTGTATAGGGCCGCATTACCTTCACGGCAATATGGTGTATTGGCTCCTACATAACCTGCTGCACATGCGGCTTCCTTATAAGATACACTCTTGGCAAGCCATTTTATCTTGCGACGACCGTTTTCTATCACTTCGTCTTCCAAGCTTACCTGCATGTGATTGCGGCTATCTCCCCCATATTGACCAGGATGGTCTTTATCATAACCAGGGATAA
>CALUVX010000043.1 GCA_944324295.1 Candidatus Gastranaerophilales bacterium | reverse complement strand
ATCTCTGAATATGTATTTATTAATCCTAAAACAAATAAACCATATACCGACTTAAAAAAGTCTTTTCATAAAGTACTTGATAAAGCAAATATCAAAAATTTCAGATTTCATGATTTGCGTCATACTGTTGCAACAAGATTAGTTGAAAAAGGTATTGATTTGACAGTCGTTCAAGAACTTTTAGGACATTCAAAGCTGACAACTACTCAAAGATATGCACATCCAGTACCTAAACGTAAACTAGATGCTGTAGAAATATTAAGTTCATATGCCAAAATAAATTCTATATCATAATATAACGCTGTTAATAAGTTTCAAATCTTGAATGCTTAGTTTCACGCTTAAACTCGTAAGTTTTAAAAATAGCATTACCCACAGATTACCCACGGGATATTTGTATTAAAAAAGAGGGTATCTGGAACCCTCTAAATTAAATAGCAAGGGAGAGATTCGAACTCTCGACCTCACGGGTATGAGCCGTGCGCTCTCACCAACTGAGCTACCTTGCCATATATTTTATTGACAAAATTTATATTCGCATAAAAAAAATTAAATATCAAGTTTTTATTTTTTTATTGGATAATATACGCTTTTTGGTTATAATAATTTTAGAATAGAAATTGTTTATAGAGGTTAATTTTTTATGATTACCGATATGACAAAGGGAGACCCCTTAAAACATATATTGCTATTTTTAGTTCCGCTTTTAATAGGAAACATGTTTCAGCAATTATATAATATTGCTGATCTTGTTATTGTCGGAAGAACTCTCGGTGTTGAATCTTTCGCAGCCGTAGGGGCTGTTGCACCCGTATTTTTTCTTATTACTTTTATTATCGTAGGTTTAACTAACGGATTTGCGGTAATTACGGGACAAAGATACGGAGCCAAAGATATTGAAGGTGTTAGAAATTCAGTTATCGTTTCAACAATTTTAAGTACTATTGTAACTTTAGCTTTTTCTGTAATATGCTCTTTATGTTTAAATCCTATATTACACCTGATGAATGTACCCGAAAATATCTATCATAACGCTTTTTGGTATGTTGAAATCATTATTCTGGGTTTAATCATCACTACAATGTACAATATGATTTCAAGCATTATAAGAGCTTTAGGAGACAGCAAGACCCCTCTGTATTTCTTAATCATTGCATCACTTGCAAATATTGTTTTAGCCTTAATTTTTATTCAGGTATTTAATATGGGAGTTCCCGGTTCGGCAATTGCAGTATTGTTATCACAAGGAATTTCTGTTTTACTATGTTTATTATTTATAAGATATAAATTCCCGATTCTCCGCATTCACAGACACGAGTGGCTCATAAAATTTGATAAAAACTTTTGGAATTCGGCTTATGAACATTTACGCGTAGGTGTTCCAATGGCAGTACAATTTTCAATTATAGGGATAAGCGTTCTTGTTATACAAAGTGTGTGCAACACTTTCGGCTCTAATGTAATTGCGGCCTTTACTGCTGCTTTAAGAATTGAACAGATTGCAACACTGCCTATGATGTCATTCGGAGTTGCATTAGCTGCCTATGTTGCACAAAACTACGGAGCAAGAAAATTCAAAAGAATAAGGCTCGGTGTTATAAAAACATCAACAATAAATATCATATTAAGTATTGTTATGGCTTTTATAATGAGAATTTGGGGAACAAATATTATCGGTGCGTTTATTGGAACGGGTACTAAAGAAATAATAGACATCGCACATAACTATTTGTTAATCAGTACAATTTTTTATTTCTTTCTCGGACAAATTTTTATTTACAGAAATGCCCTTCAGGGAATGGGGGAAACCTTGTTTCCTTTATTAGCTTGTACTGCCGAACTTGTTATGAGAATATTTGCAGCAGTTTATCTGGCAATAAAATTTGGTTATGTCGGAATATTTTATGCAGGCCCGATTGCCTGGATAAGTGCCTCTGCAATAATGTTTTTCGGATATTTCGGAAGCATAAAGCATATAATTTATAAAATTAAATGCAAATTGCATAATGGTATGGTTAATATTAATTAAAAACAATTTTTATAATATATCAATCATTTGTATAACCGATATAAACCGTTTTGCCACTTGCAAAGTTAAAAGTTTTATGACAAAATTGCAGAAAATAAATGGTAAGTGAAACGATTTCGCTTCCTTTTATGACAGTAGAAATTCTGCAAAACCTGAATAACGGGTGGAGCGGTACGCTCCGTGCGTAACATTAATGGTAAAGGAGAAACGGTTATGTCAACGTATATTGAAGATGTTTATGCAAGACAAATTTTAGATTCACGCGGCAATCCTACAGTTGAAGTCGATGTTAAATTGACAAACGGTGTAAGGGGCAGGGCCGCTGTACCTTCCGGAGCTTCAACTGGTATTTTTGAGGCATTAGAACTTAGAGACGGCGACAAATCAAAATACATGGGTAAAAGTGTTCAAAAAGCTGTTGATAATGTAAATAACATTATTGCACCGGAAATTATAGGCGAAAAAGCTTCACACCAAAAAGAAATTGATACCTTTATGATTGACATGGACGGAACCGAAAATAAATCAAAACTCGGTGCAAATGCGATTTTAGGAGTTTCGCTTGCGGTTGCAAAAGCTGCATCAAAAGCATACGGAATGGCTTTGTACAGATATTTAGGGGGAATTAATGCATTAACATTGCCTGTCCCTATGATGAACATTATTAACGGCGGAGCACATGCCGATAATAATATTGACTTTCAGGAATTTATGATTGCACCTGTAGGGGCCGAAAGTTTCTCTCATGCACTTGAGATGGGCTGTAATGTATTCCATACATTAAAAAATGTTCTAAAAAATAAGGGTATGGCAACATCTGTAGGAGATGAGGGAGGATTTGCTCCGAACCTAAATTCAAACTCCGAAGGTATTGAAGTAATTCTTGAAGCCATTGATAAAGCCGGGTACAACACAGACCAGATTAAAATTTGTCTTGATGTTGCATCATCCGAATTTTATGACAACGGAAAATATAACCTTAAAGGCGAAGGAAAAACTTTTAATAATAGTGAAATGACAGACTTTTTAGAAGAATGGGTTAAAAAATATCCGATAATATCAATAGAAGACGGTATGGCAGAACAGGATTGGGAAGGCTGGGAAATGCTTACACGCCGCATTGGAAACTGCTGTCAGCTTGTTGGAGATGATTTGTTTGTAACAAATACAAGAAGATTGGCCGACGGTATTAAACGCAATGTGGCAAACTCCGTATTGATTAAGGTAAACCAAATCGGAACACTGTCGGAAACTCTTGATGCAATTTCAATGGCGCATGCTGCAAGTTATACAACAATAATTTCCCACCGCTCCGGAGAAACAGAAGATACATTTATTGCAGATTTGGCAGTTGCCGTAAACAGCGGACAAATTAAAACA
Source organism: Candidatus Gastranaerophilales bacterium (assembly GCA_944324295.1). Classification (GTDB taxonomy): domain Bacteria; phylum Cyanobacteriota; class Vampirovibrionia; order Gastranaerophilales; family Gastranaerophilaceae; genus Stercorousia. Next base: position 12,950 of record CALUVX010000043.1, on the reverse strand, counting down.
GGTTCCGCATCACGTTCTGACAGAATGGCAAAATATAATCAGTTATTAAGAATTGAGCAAAAACTCGGTTCTGCCGCAAAATATCTTGGTTTGCAGGCATTCAACGGACAAAAATAACTGTGTAATATATTGTTATCAAAAAACGGGGTTACAACAAAAGTAATCCCGTTTTTATAATCATTATTATTATTCTTTTCATGCTATACTTGTATCAGGGGAGATAATTTAATGAAAGAGTGGATATTTAACAAGTACGACGGGCAGGAAAAATCTCTTATAAAAAGACTTTTACATTCCAGAGGTATAAAATCCGATGAAGAAGTTTATGAATTTCTACATCCGCTTGAAATAAAATTAACCCACCCAAAAGCCTTTACAGATATGGAAAAATGTGTTGAAAGGCTCTCCTCTGCAATTGATAACGGAGAAAAAATTGTTATTCATGGAGACTTTGATGCAGACGGCGTTACATCCACTTCTCTTTTATACAGAACTTTTAAATACCTTGGTGCGGACGTAAATTACTTTATTCCGGACAGAGAAAAAGAAGGGCACGGCTTTGATACAAAAGCTCTCGTAAAAATAATGACACAAGTAAAACCCAAAGTCATAATCTCATGCGACTGCGGTATTTCCGATGTTGATGCAGTAAATTTCTTAAACAGTTTTAAAATAGATGTAATAATCACAGACCATCACGAAGCACCTGAAAGCCTTCCTAAAGCTTACGGAATTATAAACCCGAAGGCACCCGATGCCTTGGATGAAAATTTAACCGCAAAACAAATAGAAAGCCTTACATCTCTTGCAGGTGTCGGAGTCGCATTTAAAACAGCACAGGCACTTTTGGAAAAATATAACAAACTTGAATTTATTCCGGAAATTCTGCCATACGTGGCAGTAGGAACAGTAGCCGATGTTGTACCTCTTATAGGAGAAAACAGGTATTTCGTAACAAAAGGACTTGAATTAATTTCTAACGGCAAGCATTACGGTTTGTCCCGTTTGTTGGAAAGTGCAGGATATAAAGGGCAAATTACTTCGGAACAAATCGCCTTCGGTATCGCCCCAAGAATTAACGCATCAGGAAGATTAGACACGGTTGAAGCAGCTTTAAAAGTTCTTATTTCCGATAACAAACAGGAAATTGAAATGGCAATTCAATCACTTAACGAATTTAACAGAATTCGTCAGGAACTCTGCCAGAATATTTTTGCCCAGGCCGACGAAATGGTTAAAGCAGAAAATAATAAAAATCCCGCAATTGTACTGTTTAATAAAGAATGGCATATCGGGATTATTGGTATTGTCGCATCAATGCTTGTAGAAAAGTATTACAAACCGACTTTTTTAATGACTTATTCCGATGAAACAAAACAGTTCAGATGTTCGGCAAGAAGTGTTGAAGGTATAAATCTTTATGACACTATATCTGCAAATGCAGAGCTGTTTGACGGATTTGGCGGACATGCAATGGCTGCCGGATTATCATTCAGCGAAGAAAAAACCTCTTTTGAACAGGTAAAATCTGCATTATGTAAAACAGTTAAAGAAATGTCCCAGGGTAAAGATATAAAACCATTTATAAATATAGACTTGGAACTTACGCCCGATGATATTGATGTTGAGCTTGTGGAACAGATCTCTCAACTGGAACCGTTTGGAGCATCTAACCCGAGTCCTGTTTTTGTAATAAAAAATCTTAAAATAAAAGAAAAACGTTTAATGGGTGAAAATAAAAATCACCTCCGTCTGACATGTCAGGCAGGAACAACAGAATTCAATTGTATTCGATGGAAAGATGGCGATATTTCACTTGTCAAAGGCGACACCCTTGATATTGCTTTTCATCCGCAGATTAACGAATTTAACGGAGTTACAAGCGTTCAGCTCATTATTGATGATATTCATTCACAATATCTGAAAGAAGAGGAAAATTTACCGCAACAAAAACTCTATGATCAACGTAAAAAAACAGATATTTTGCCGCAAGTAAATGATTATGTAAAAAATTCAAAACAAAATATTCTGATTTTTGCGGAAAGTAAAACCGTATCCGATAAATTAAAACCGTTTTCAGCACTTTTTGCAAGGATAATTAACCGTGATACTCTTCGGCCGTGTGATTCTTTAATGCTTTTTGATTATCCGGCAGACAAGGAAACCTTTGACAGAATTTTAAATCAAACAAACCCGATTTCTGTTCATTTTATGAACTATGATATTAAATATACGGATGAAGAAGAATTTTTAAAAACCGTCTGCGGCATGCTTAAATTTGCCTGCCATAACAATGGCGGAAAAGTAGAGTTGAGAAGATGCGCCAGCTTTTTAGGCAAATCCTATCAGGTATTTGAACTTCTTTTCTCAATGTTTGATGACATAGGTTTGATAAAAATAAAAGAACACAATAAAGATTATTTTGTAATAGACTACAATCCTCAAGCTGATATGACGCAGGTACTTCATTCTCCCAAATACGCAATTCTAACGGATTTAATCGGAGAGTGCGAAGAATTTCAAAAATCATTACTTGAAGATGATGTTTATTCTTTGATATAACTTTCGGTATTTTTAATTATTTCACAAGGCCCTCTGTTTCGTTAAACATTACCATATAAAAATCAGGGCTTGTCATATTTGGATTTTTTTTCATAAATTTTTTAACATCAAAATTTTCAAGGTATTTATCAAGTTTCTTTTGAACTTTTTCATTACCTTCATGTTCGTTTTTCAATTTAACAATATATTGATGCGTCATAGCGAGCACTTCTTCTTCGGTCAAAATAGGCTGACCGCCTATTAAAACTTCATCAGGTTCATCTTCATCAATATATTTTTTTAATTCTTCTTTAGGATCTTCTTTCTGTCTTCTTCCATGACTGTCAGATGAAGTAGAAGAAGATATTGCTCTGTTTCCAAAAGGATTATTTACATTGTTAAACATATAGGATGCCTCAATTTATTACTATTTTACGGCATTTACCCAAAAAACTTTAATTAAATCATACATCCAGATGAGATTATCTTAAACCAACTTATACAATAGGTCAGGCTTTAGCCCGACAATTACTCTTGACTTATAACGAATTATAATACTCTTTTAATAGTTTACAATCATCTTCAATATTCGGACTTTCACAGACAAGAGCCCCTTTTACTCCAAATTCTTTCAAAACCTTTATTAAATCCTTATAATTCATATCTGATTCTTCAAGATTAAGATGTTGTCTTTCACCCTTTGCAGTATATTCAATACCCGCAAGATGACCGTGAAAATTATCTAGAGCATACTGCCCTATTTCTTTTCCGATTTTTTCAACAACTTTTGAAAACTCATCATAAGTATTATATTCTCCGGCAGTTCTTGCATGAAGATGCGAAAAATCCACACATGGCAAAACCTGTTCAAATTCCTTTGAAAGGTTTATAATTTCATCTAAATCTCCCCATTGCGTAGGTTTTCCCGTTGTTTCAGGACGAATCCAGACTTTTATTTTTTCACGCTCCACAACATCAATAATACGTTTTGTCTGTTTTTTAACCTGATTATAAACAGTTTCTTTATCACCGCCCATATAAAATGCAGCATGATAAGTTATACTAAAAGCTCCGGCCTGTGATGCTACTGATGCCGTATCAATAATTCTTTGCACACTTGCATCAATCTTTTCTTCTTCCTTTGAATTAAGATTAATATAAAACGGTCCATGAGCAGTTATAACAAATCTTTCAGACTGTTTTTTTACAAAATTTCTTGCATCGTCGTTCATTCTAACGCCATGAACAAACTCAAGCTCCATACCGTCAAGCTTCATTTCATTTAAAACGTCAAAAGCTGACACGTAACTGCCTTTTCCTGTTCTTAAAGGCATACCTGCAGTGATAAAATTTAATTTATCAAATTTAAATAAATTTTGCACAATACGCTCCCGCTGCTGTCATTAATAAACATATTATTACACTGAGTATAGCATAAGAAAAAGCATGAATAAACTGCTGATTTGTAAACATCTCAAAAAGTTCCAGAGAAAATGTACTAAATGTTGTCAATCCTCCGCAAAACCCTACAGTTAGGGCAAGTTTCAAAGAAGGACTTAATTCAACTTTTCCGATAAACCAAAAATACAACAATCCTATAATAAAACTTCCGATTATATTCACCAAAAAAGTAGAGAACGGTAAATTAATTTCAAAATATTTTGCCATATTCAAGCTTATCAAATATCTTGTAACAGCACCTATACCGCCGCCAGTAAATATAGCCAGTATATTAAGCATCAACTTTCGCCTTCAACAATTCTTCAAGAATTTCACATGCATCAGAAACAAACTTAGAACAATGAGCCTTTCGTTCTGCACCTTCTAAGCCGTGGGACAAAACCCTGCAACATGTTACCTTGTTGCGTTTTTTAAATTCTTCAACAATTTTTGCTGCATTTTGACGTGCCAAAACCTCATTGCCTTTAGAATTTTCACGCCCAAAATTATATCCGTTAACAATCTGGGCAGCCGCAACTGCTCCACACACACATCCTGATGCCATGCCACCAGAAAATGCAGTTGCACAGGACAAAAATTCTTTTGGGCATAACCCCTCTTCAGATGCAGATTTTAAAACACTTTCTGCACATGAATAACCCTGATTTACATAATAATCAACAGCTTTTTCTTTCATAAGACATATCTCCTTGAATAAGATTATATCATAAAAACTATGCTGATATCTAATCTTCGACTTTAACAGCTGCTTTCTTTTCGCTCTTTAATAAAAACATAACAGGCACAAGTATAAAACAAGCTATTGAAAATACTTTAAATGTAGTCATATAAGCACAAAGAGTAGACTGCTGAATGAGCTGATTATAAAGCATTTTTCTTTCTATTTAAGTAGCATTTGCCATATCGCCCGCCTGATGTATAAATGATGAAGCATAAGAACTTAATCTATCAGCATAAATATTATTTGTATCATGCAAAAATTTAACAAGACCGTTCTGATGCACCTGTGAAAATCTTGAAATCATAGTAGCAACAAGAGATGTTCCAACAGCCCCACCTATTGTTTTAAGCAAATTTTGAAATCCTGATGCATTAGTCATTTGATCATCTCTCAAAGTTATACAGGATAACGTTGTAATAGGCATCATTGAGAATACCAGACCAATACCAAATATAAAATTCGGAAGAACAATATTCATCATACTTATTTCCAGATTTAACCCGCCGAGAATCCATCCACCCATTCCAAGACAAGTAAGGCCTATTATACCGTAAGTTTTATAGCTCAGTCTTCCCCCTAAACCGCCAAAAATTGCAAGAGCCAAAAATGCTCCCAGACCTCTCGGCATAATAGCAAGACCGCTTGTAAACGCATCATATCCCATCATATTTTGAAGCATTTGAGGCAAAATCGCAAGTGATGCCAGCAATACTGCGTTTATTAAAATCAACATGCCCGTACCGAAGCAAAAATTAGGATCTTTTAAAACTTCTAACTTTATAAGAGGTTTTTTACCCTTAACCTGGGTAATAAAAAAGCTTATACCACCGATAAAAGCAATAGCAGACAACCAGCATACCCATGCTGCATTAAACCAATCCGCATCATTACCTTTATCAAGAACTATCTGCAAAGGAACAAGCCATATACAAAGGAATAAAAAACCCCATTTATCAAGATGTACGTTTTTCTGTTTTGACGCATAAGGCGGATCTTCCAAAAACCTTTTAGCAAGAGCAATACACAAAAAACCAAACGGAACATTAATAAAGAAAATATACGGCCAAGACCAGTTTTCCGTAATATAGCCCCCCATAACAGGCCCTAAAATCGGAGCAACAACAACAACCAGTCTAAAAACAGCCATTGCTTTATTTCTTTCTTCACCTTTAAAACATTCCATACAAATAGCCTGAGCCATCGGCATCAAACAACCGCCTCCGACACCCTGCATTGCACGGGCTATAACTATCATACCTATTGAATTTGCAATTCCGCATAAAAAAGAAGCAATCGTAAAAATAAAAACACCGAACATAAAAAAATTTTTTCGTCCGAAAAATTTACAGAAAAAATCTATCATTGGAATAACAATACTGCTTGCCATTAAATAACTTGTCAAAACCCATATAGATTCCTGATTACTAACGGAATATGAACCAGCAATATGTGGTAAAGCTACGTTTGCAACTGTTTCATCCAATGCATACATAAATGTTGCAAGCATAACCGGCATAATAATCAGCCACGGATTTGTTTTAGGAGTCCATTCTTCTTCTGCATTAACAATATTTGTATTTTCTGACATTTTTTGTAAATCCTTTTTATGAAAGATAGGAAGATAAGAAGATATGAGGTAGGCAATTTACCGTAAATATCTTATCTTCTAACCTTCCTGCCTTCTTACCCTCTAATTATTTTACTTTAACTTTAGGAACAACTGACATACCGGGAACTATATTGTATTCATTCGAATCAATTTTTTCAGTGAACACAATTTTTACAGGAATTCTCTGAACAATCTTTACAAATGAACCTACAGCATTTTCAGGCGGGAACATACTGGATTTTGCACCTGAAGCTCTTTGAATACTGTCAACCCTACCTTTAAACACATGATCAGGATATGTATCTATTTTAATCTTTACTTCCTGACCCGGTTTCATATGGCGGAGCTGATTTTCTTTATAATTTGCAACAATCCATACATTTTCCGGAACTATAACAAATAATGGTGCACCGACATTTACGTACATACCTTTTTCAACACGTCTTGAAGATACTGTACCGTTTTGAGGTGCATAGATATTTGTATAATCAAGGTTAAGTTTTGCTTTGTCTCTCAATGCTTTAGCTTCTTTTAAATCAGCATCTGCAACCTTACCACCGTTTTTAGATAACAAAGCTTCTTCTGCTTCTGTCAAATTAGCCTGAGCAGAATCATATTTTGCCTGAGCTGCATCAAGAGTCTGTTTTGAAACTGCACCTTTTTCATAAAGGTTTGTGTATCTGTCTAAATCTTTTTTTGCAACATCAATATTAGTCTGCATTGCTTTGAAATTTGCTTTTGCATTCTTTTGATCAAGCAAAATTCTTTCATATCTTGCTTCAGCCTGAGCAAGAGCAACTTCATAATCTGCAGGGTCAATTTTAGCAACAAGATCACCTTCTTTTACTTTCTGGTTATCTGTTACATAAGATTCAATAATCTGTCCGCTGACACGAGGTGCAACCTGAACTGTTGTGGTTTCAACATAAGCATCATCTGTTGTCTGGTATACAATAGCATCATGAATTATGTAAGCCGCCGCAGCTGCAAGAACCAAACCTATACCGATAAAAATATATCTTTTAAAAGGTTTGTGCGGTTTTTTAGTTTCTTCTTCCGCTTGAACATTTTGCTCTTCAATGTTTGTATTTTTTTCTTCCATTTTCTACCTCTTATTTAATTATATATTAAACTCTACTGTTTTTTCCAATTCAATTCTAAATGATCTTAAAGTTTCCTGAACTTTTTCAACATCGGCGGGAGTTACTTTTTTTGTTACCCCTTCTAAATATTGTTTTACCTTTTTATTAATCATGTCAAGTTCTTTTAAACCTATCTCGGTTATACCCATTTTCCGGACAAGTCTGTTATTCTTTGTGTCAATAAATCGGGTAATAAATCCTTTTTGTTCCAGCGAATCTAAAATCCTGCCAGTGTTTGCTCTATCTCTTAATATAAGTTTAGCTAAATCTCTCTGACAAATTCCCGCATTAATTGATACGGTATCCAAAGCTGCATATTCATCCATTGTCAAAGTTATACCTACTTTTTCAAATAACTGGTTTGTAAGTTTTTTCATCAATCTTGAAGTCTGTTCAAGTTCATAATGTATACTGTCTGTATAATGTAATTTACACTCTTTCATATTTTTTATTCTTAATTATAATTTGTTTTATTATTTTAATATTATGTTGTAAAAAAAATATGTTGCATTTACAACAATATTATGCTAACATATCATTATAAAAATTGCAAGAGGAAAAAATAAGTAATTTAAAAACAGAGGCAAAGCCTCCGGCGACAATATAAACAGATAATACTAAAATAAAAAAGAGGACAAAAATAGTGAAAAAGGTTATATCTATAGCATTACTAGCAAGTATAATGAGTATGAACATCATGCCGGTCCTTGCAGTTGAAGAAAGTTCAAAAGCTTCAACAGCTACCCCAAAACAATTCAAAAGCATGGTTTCTAAAAACAAAAAAACTTCTGATGATTACAAATTTGCTTATATTAACATGAATTGGTGGGAAAATTTTAATGATGATATTTTAACATCATATATTCAAAAAGCCGTTTTAAATAACTACGATTTAAAAATGGCTACAATAAATGTTGAGGAATATTACCAAAATGTTAAAACCCAGTTTGCAAAAGAGCTTCCATCAGCAACAGCAGGATTCGGCCCGGCATGGTATAAAGCTCCCGGAAGCACTAGCACTGATGTAGGTTTTGGGTTACCTATAATTGTACAATATGAAGCAGACATATTCTTAAAAAACCACAACAAAACAAAAGCTGTTAAGAAACTTTACGAAGGCTCAAAACAGGACGAACGCGCTGCATATATTTCAGTAGCATCAGCTGTAGGTTCTACATATTTTAACATTATAAATCTTGATAAAATGATTACACTTCAGGAAGAAATTGTTAAAATAAGACAGGAAATATATGACCTGATGGTGGCAAGCAATAAGGAAGGCCTAACTTCAACTGCTGATACTATCAGAGCAAACAAATCTTTAGTTCAAGGCCAAACCGATTTAATTGAGTTGAAAAAAAACAGAGAGCAAATGTTACATCAAATGTGTGTTTTAATCGGCGAAAGCCCCGAAAACGCAAATTCACTAGAAAGACGCTCGCTTGATGATATAAACTATCAGCTTGCCGTTCCTTCACAAATTCCTTCTGAAATCATCACCAACAGACCTGACTATCTGAAAGCAGAATTAATGGTTGAAAAGGCAGGAATTGATGTTACAGTTGCCAAAAAAGAATTTCTCCCGTCAATCAATATTTTAGGAGGCGGAATATTTAACGCAGGAGATTTGGGCAGTTTATTCACTACAAAAAATATGCTTCTGGGACTTGCGGGCGGAATTATGACACCGTTATTCCAGGGCGGTTCTCTGATTGCTAATTTGAAATTGAAAAAAGCAACTTATGAAAGAATTTTACAGGACTACTACAAAACTAATTTGACAGCAATTCAAGAAGTCAACGATGCTCTTGTTGCAGCCAAGCTTGATAAAGACAAGATGCTTCAGACAGAAAAACAATATAATCTTGAAAAATCAGATTATAAATACAATGAAAACAAGTTTGACGAAGGTACAATCTCAAGACTTGATTTAATTCAATATCAGGAAAACCTTCTGACAATTGAAAAACTCGTAGCACAGCAAAAAGTTGAATGCATGACAGATGCAATAAGCTTATATAAGGCTACGGGAAGCAAACCTTATGATTACGTAAACTAAAAACTTTGTAAACTAAATTCACATATAATCATCACCTCTTTACTTTAAGAAATTTAAAGTAATGTGCCGGAAATCCTCACTGTTTCCGGCATTTTTTTGTACTTTGCACATAGGCATATTAAATTTTGCATAAACTTGTACTGTAATAGTTCTGGCCTTCAACCCGACCTATATATACTTTTACCTTTTCAATAAATAAAAAGAGGAATAAGAAAATTTGAATTATAAATATTTTCCGGATATCACCCTGTCAATTCCTGCAAGGTCTTTTATTATTTCAATCTCTTTAAGTCCGCTTTGCAGCATTAAAGATTTTACGTCATCCGATTGACCCATACCCAGCTCAAACATCAAATATCCGCCTTTGTTTAATATTTTTGGAGCTTCACCAGTTATTTTTTCGTAAAATTCCAAGCCCTTTTCGTCCTTTGTAAAAAGTGCCTGTTCTGGATCAAATTTCACTTCAATCTGAATTTTTGCTTTTTCGGAAGGAGGAATATAAGGAGGATTAGAAACAATTATATCAAAGGTTTCACCTGATTTTACATTTGAAAATATATCAGATTTTCTAAAAATTGCTTTATTAAAAAGATTTAATCTTGAAGCGTTATCAAGAGCAGTATTTAAGGCATCCGTGGAAATATCAAGCCCTATAATTTGACAATCAGTGTATTTTGCAATCATGCAGGCAATGCATCCCGACCCCGTTCCGACATCAAGTGCTGTTTTAAAATTATTTTTATTTATAATATCAATAGCATGCCTCACAAGAATTTCTGTTTCATCACGTGGAATTAAGACGGAAGGATTTACGATAAATTTTTCACCCATAAAGTCTGCAAAACCTGTTATATGCTGGATTGGCTGCCTTGTTTTCGCACGTAACAGTGCCTTTTCCTTTACCAATTCAAGTTTTTCGGAGGTAAGTTTATTACCCATTACAATATCTTTTACACCGTAATTTGCAAAATGTTCTAATAATATCTTTACTTCAACATTTGCTTCATTAGCTTCAATTCCGCTATCAGTCAATATTTTCAAAATATCTTGAATACTCATAGTTTATTCCATATTTTCATCACTCTCAAAATTACGGCAGTCATGTTCATTTAATATCCGGTCTATCTCATCGCGAGCCTCTAATTTTGAGGAGAGTTCTTTTTTCTCTATATTATATTTTTTACATAAACGATCATAATAATAAAGCTGTTTTTTTGTAGGCTGTTCTTTTGACATCTTTACTTCACGTAAAAAAGCCCGTTTTTTCTTTTCATACTCTTTTTGCGCCTGTATAATCGGTTCCTGCTTTTTCTTGTAATCGTAATACTTACGGCATTCTTTCAGATAAAGCATTGTTTCCTGCTGAAATTTTTCATCATCAAGATAATCACCTAAAAATTCAAAATGCGGATTATTTATCTCAAAATAGTATCTCTCATCATCAATAAATTTATCAAAAATATCTTCTACACTCATATCCGGAGTTTTCTTTACAAGAGCACGCAAAAAATTACACAGAGCAGATTTCTGTGTTTTAGTCATATCAAGATATATTTGATTTTTTATCTGGTACATTATTTTTTAAACAAATCTTTCACACTAAATTTACCGAGATTTTCTCTGTGAAATTCGGCGAATTTTTTCACAATCGGATTGGTTGCATGAATAACTGATTTCTTTTCAATCTTTTCTTCAACCTTTATATCATTCTCAATTACGGTAAATTCTCTCTTATCCATAAAACAATTATACCTCGTTATATATTTATAAAAAAGTTTGTTAAGCAAAAATTGACTTTTTCATATATAAAAAGTATATAATGTTACAAAATCGTAATATTTTTATGCGGTAAATTTTCTTCCGCCCTGATTTATCGGTATAAGCATTGCCGTTTGTTTCTTATTTTGCGGAAACAGAGTTTGTAACCGTTTGACAACAGCTTCCGGAAGGTTTGCCTGCATAGTATTAAATTCGCTGTTTTGTCGTTTATTGTTTATTCTTAACCTTTTAGCCACTTTCTTTTCATCTCCTTTTAGGGGTTTAAATGCAATTTCCTTATTATATTCCGCCTGCATTTTAGGGGTAACATGCTCTTGAAGAAGTGCAGATACCGAGTTTCTATCTTTTGCATTTAAATGTTTCACATCAATACCCTCTTTAAGTGTATGAGGTTTTGCTATTTTATTTTCATTCGGTAATACGGTAGAAACAACCGGTTTCGGCTTATCAACCTTGGAATCTTTAACCGCCTCAGTCAAAACTTTTTTTGCATTATTAACAACCGTATCAGCAGTATTTTGTATTGATTTTATATTTTTTCTGTTTTTGCCGAAAAGACAGCCCATACCAATAACAGCAAGCCCTGAAAGCGCTGCCAGAAGATATGTCTGAGAATTATACAAAGCCTCTTTTTTATTTGAACGAGTAATCAAATTACTCGTATCATATTTACGCAAAGACGGTACGCCAGATTCAAAACTAACCTTTTCAATCATAATAAACATCCTTTCTGCGTTACAGAAAAAATTTAAACACTTTTAATAAAATCTAAGTTAAAGACCTTAACACACAAAAATTTATATCTACATATTATATCTAAAGAAACCTAATTTTTAAAGATATAAAAGTAAAATCTTTACAATTGCAGTTTTGCAATTCTTATATTAACAACAGCTTCTAAATCTACACCGCTTAATATTTCCGAAATCAAGTCATTAGGGTTCAAATCATTTTTATTAAAGTGCGGAAGTATACCTAAAATTTTTACATCCGTATATTCTTCAATAAGTCTCGGAAGCATTTTTATTTCCGAATTTTCCGTTTGTTCCGGATAATTTGTCAATATAATTCCACGAATATGTATACCTTTTTCCTTTGCATGATTTACTGTCAAAAGAATATTGTTAATATCAGAATTCAAAGCGGATACAACAAGTAAAAGAGGCATATCAAGCATTTTTATAAGATCTTCTTCCAAAAAATTTTTACCCATAGGTGCCGCAAGGCCGGAAACTCCGTCCACTATAAGCAATTCATACATATCTTCCAGTTTTTGGTAATCCGTTAATATATCATTTTTTTCAATTATGACACCCTCTTTAGCCGCTGCAATAAGCGGATTTGACCTGTCTTTAAAAAGATAAGTAAAATAAGTTTTTATAAATGGGTCGACATATTTTACGTATGCCAAATCAGGAGATTGAATAAATCCGTTTTTTTCAATAACACCGGTTTCAACAGGCTTATATACCGCGGTTGAATACCCCAAACTCTGCATTGTGGCAGTTATCCCCGCAGTAACGAAAATTTTATCGGAATTTTGATCCGCACCTGTAACAAATAGTTCCAGCATAAGCTAATACTATCACGGCAGTATTTTCATTGTAAAGATAAACTACAGTCTATTTTTAATTTCTG
>CALUVX010000042.1 GCA_944324295.1 Candidatus Gastranaerophilales bacterium | reverse complement strand
TATCGTAAACGGTAAAAAAATTAAATTCTTTGCAGAAAAAGATCCTGCTCAATTACCTTGGAAAGATTTAGGTGTTGAAGTTGTTGTTGAATCAACAGGTTTCTTCACAGATGCAACTAAAGCTCATGCTCATATTGATGCCGGTGCTAAAAAAGTTATCATTTCAGCTCCTGCTACAAATGAAGATATTACAATTGTTTTGGGAGTAAACGATAAAGAATACGATCCTGCAAAACACAATGTAATTTCTATGGCTTCTTGTACAACTAACTGCTTGGCTCCTGTAGCTAAGGTTATTGATGAAAAATTTGGTATCGTTAAAGGTTTGATGACAACTGTTCACTCTTATACAGGCGATCAGAGAATCTTGGATGCCGGCCACAAAGATCCTAGAAGAGCCAGAGCCGGTGCTCTTAACATTGTTCCTACAAAAACAGGTGCTGCAAAAGCTGTTGCTCTTGTATTACCTCAATTGAAAGGTAAATTGGACGGTTTCGCAATGAGAGTTCCTACTCCTGACGTTTCTTTAGTAGACGTTGTATTTGAACTTTCAAAAGACGTTACTGTTGAAGAAGTTAATGCAGCATTAAAAGAAGGTGCTGACGGACATGTTCTTTGCTACACTGAAGAACCGCTTGTATCTTCTGACTATGTTGGTACTTCTCAATCATCAACCGTTGACGCTTTATTAACTCGTGTAATGGGCGGAAATCAGGTTAAAATCATTTCTTGGTATGATAACGAAATGGGTTATTCTACAAGATTGGCTGAAACAACTTTGATGGTTGCTTCTAAATTATAATTATAAATTATAATAAATTGAAAAAGAGTCTGATTTTTATCAGGCTCTTTTTTTATTGCCTAATATACCTATTTAAATATTTTTACTTTCAGGGAAATATAAATATCGAAAGTGAGGTATATTTATGCAGGTTGTTAAAATTGTTTCTTATATACTTGTATTGATAGGTGCTGTAAATTGGGGATTGGTAGGATTTTTCAATGTTGATCTTGTTGCTTTAATATTCGGGGATATGACGCTTCTTGCAAGAATTGTTTACGGTTTGGTAGGAATATGTGCAATTCTTTATGCTATTACGTCATATCGTGATGTATTTGAAAAATAGCTAATTTATGTTAAGTATGTGAAAAGTCGAGCCTTTTTCGGGCTTGTCTTTTCTTGTGTAATATGTTATTATTAATACTAATCGAAAGGATTTGTATGAAAAAGATTTTAAGTTTTCTGTTATTAACGTTTATAATGTCATCAACAGCAGTTTTTGCGCGTTCTTATTTGGGAACAGAACTCCCGCTTGTCGGAAAAACATTGCTTCCTCAGAACATGCAGGCTGTTGTTCTCGGATTTGTTTATTCAAAAGCGTCAAGATCTGTTAATGGGTGTAACAAATTTATGCTTAAGAATACAATAGTTACAAAAGAAAAAAGTAATATTGAGTATAACAGAAACGGGGTGGAAATTGGTGGGACATGGTCTGAAGATTGGATTATTGATGCCTGTGGAAATGATATAATTATTCCTGTGGATTTTACAACTACAAAAAATGGTGTAAAATACGATATTAAATGATGATTTGAGAAAAAGTATGAAAAATTATATTGTATATATTTTTGTTCTAAGTTTATTTTTTAATGGGATTTGTATTGCAAGTGAAGTTAAATCTAACAACAGATATCCAGGGACGTCAATTGCAAGTGCATTATTACAAAAAGATGCCTCTCTTGCAGTATTTAGTGTTGCTGGTTTAAAAGTAAAAAATTGTACTGATTTTTCGGTTACAGATACCTCATTACAGACAAAGCCTGAATTTAATAAAATCTATAACGGTTATAGATATGCAAGCACTCCATGGTTTGAAGAATGGACAGTGAATGCCTGTGGAAAAAATGTTTTTGTCCCTATAATGTTTATTCCTGATGTTGACGGCCCCGGAACATCGTTTGCTGTGTCAGCAGATAATGTTAGGCTAAAGTAAAATTATAAATTAGCTAATTATTTTGATAATGCCTCAATGAATTGCTTATTTGCATCAAGTGTATCTTGGGTGGCAAGAATTGAATAAGTCGGTTTGCCGGAGAAGATGTAATTTGCGGCATTATAAATATCATCTGCCGTGATATTATCTATTTCTTCATAAAGCTGATTTTCTCTGGAAATTCCATACGGCGATTCCATGCCCTGCATAAGGCTTATCGTTCTGCCGAGCGGAAAATGATTTGAATTTAAAATACTGTTTTTAAGACTTAATTTTGCATTATTAAGCTCTTGTTCCGTAACTTTTTCGGTTTTCATTTTTTCAATATGTTTGTTAAAACCTTCAATTGATTTTTGAACATTCTCAAAACTTTGTTCGCCTGTCTCTTTGTTATCAGTGGTTGTCCCTATTTTAAGGGTTAAAAGTCCGATATTATTATTTGTTTCGTAGTTTGATTTGACATGATAAGCAAGCTTCTGTTCTTCTCTTAAGTCCATAAACAGTCTTGATGACGGATTGCCTCCTAGGATTGTGTTTAAAAGCTCAAGAGTTATGCGGTCTTTAATATTTTCATTTATTTTAAATTTGTATGCCTCCACAATTTCTGCCTGATTTTTAAAATCAGTATCAGTCAGAACTTTTGTTTGTTCAACGGGTGTATAAACATCCTGTAAAATACTTGTATTATAAGGCTGTACAGCCTTATATTCTGATATTGTTTTGAATATTTCATTGTTTAGTTCAGGTTTTTTATCAAAAGGTGCTGAAATTACAATTTCGCTCTTGCCGTTTTTCATTGTGTAATAATAAAAAGATTTGACATCATCAAGAGTCAGGGTTTCTAAATCTTTAAGAAGTTCATCTTTAGAATACCCTTGAGGCAGACCTTTATATAATTCTTTATCAAGTTTGTCAAAGGCTGATTTATCAGAAGTTAAAATCATTTCTTTTATTTCTGATTTTGCATGTTGAAATTCTTCATCTTTAAATCTGGGGTTTTCAATGGCTTCCTGAAGGCTTTTTAAGGCTTTTTGCAAATCATTGCTGTCGCAGTTTATTGTTGCGGAAATTGTGTCATAGCCGGCTCCTATTGAGCTTGAAATTCCGTTTTTTGCTAAGTCTGTTTGATAATCCTCTTGGTTTCTATAAATTGAACCTTCATCAAGAATTTTATCCAGAACAAGCTGTGCTGAAGGTCTTCCATTGAATGTTTTATCTGTCGATATTCTGAAATTTATATTTGCATTGTTTGTTTTAGAATTTATTGTCGCAACGCGGTAATTATTTTGCATATTGTATTCTTTAACGGCGGCCATATTTATTGCTTGTTTTTTTGAGCCTGTGAAAGATACATTTTTATAATTTTGTGTAATGCTTTCTTCTGTAGCTGATGATGGATGAATAAGGGTTATGGAGGCTTTATTTATATCCAAATATTTTTTTGCGGTATTGACAAGATCTTCTGCTGTCATTGATTTTACAATTTGTTCAAAGTTATTAAGGTAATCCTCATCATTTTCAAGAATTGATGTACCTATTGCATTATTTGTGGCAAATGATTTTTCAAATATTTGAGAAAAAGATTTAAGCATTTTCTTCTTGACAATTTGCATTTCATCATCTGTAGGCGGGTTATTGGGAATATTTCCGATTTCGTTAAACATTGCTTTTAAGACTTTTTCGGAATTTTCATCGGAACATTCTGACATTAGCATTAAAACTCTCCCGTCCTTAGGGTTTGTGCTGATTTTTTCTTCCTCTGTCCAGGAACTTGTATTGTAGGGTTTAAGTTTTTTATCTATGCGCGAAGTTGATGACATTGAAAGAAGTGTTATTAATGCTTGTGTATATATTCTGTCTTTAGTATTATCTGATGTCGGCCCGTTAAAACCTATTACAATTGAAGTTGCATTAGCTTTATCTGAAATTAAATCTTCTCTTACGGTTTTTTGTATAGGATTAAATTGTTCAAGATGTCTTTGGGAAGGTGGCTGTTTTTTTGACGTAAAGTATTTTGAGATAAGCTTCATTGTCTCATCGGGCTTTACATCGCCCGTAATAACAGTAACCATGTTAGAAGGATAGTAATTATTATTGAAATAGTTTATTACATCTTCTCTTGTAAGATTTGTTATATTATCTGTTGTCCCGCCAATCATATCGGTTGAAGTTGTTTCAATACCGTAAAGGTTTTTTATCATTTTGTTTATTGCAAGATTTTGCGGATCAGATGTTATCATATTGATTTCTGAATTAACGATTCCTTTTTCTTTTTCAAGTTTGTCTACTGCAAAAATAGGGGTTTCAAGCATTGACGCATGGAGTTTTATTTTATTTTCCAAATCAGAATCATTTAGAAGATTTGAGCTTATGTAATAATTTGTTTCGGCAAAGCCTGTCGATGCGTTTGTAGAAGCTCCCATTTTATCAACCTGTTTGAAAAAATCCCCTTCTTCCAAGCCTTGTGAGCCGTTAAACAAATTATGTTCAATATAGTGGCTTATTCCGCGAATTTTGTCAGGTTCATTCATTGAGCCTGTGTTTACATAGGTTCTTAAAACTGTTTCTCCTTCTTGCGGAATGATAATTACCTTCTGACCGTTTGAAAGTTTGTAGCAATAAGCCTTTGTATCATAAGGGAAATTCATTTCTCCTGTTTTAACATAAGGCATAGGGGTTTTTACCGCATAATCAGGTTGTACATTAGAAAGTTGTGTAACCTGAGGATTTGTTTGTGCATCATTCCCCTTGAAAGACGGCTTGTTTGAATATATATAATTATTTACACTATTAATTGAATTTATTCTAACCACATGTATATTAAAACATGAAGTTTAAAAAATTTGCTAATTTTGTTCATTATCTGTTACGATTTGATTCCATGGATAATCCTTTCTTATTTCCCAGCCATCCATTTGAATTAACCTTGTACAGTGGTGGCGTCTGCCTTTTTCTTCACCTATTTTACATTCTTCAATCAATTCATCTCTTGTCAGACCGTCAGAGTTTGGATATGATGTGATAAATTTTCCTCTGTATAAGGTGAATAAGAAAGTCCTTTTCCCGTCATAAGATTCTGCTTGACAGTATTTATATTCAGTGCAGTAGAAGAAATATACTACAGGTTCTATAGGTCCATATTTCCCAATGTATGCGGAAAATCCGCTTCCGTCGTTAAAAGCAACTTTATAATGCTTCCCGTCTTCATCTTCTGATGCTATTTGGGTAATGTATTTGCCTATTCCGTTGTTAAACCACTCTTGAAATTTTTCGCCATTATTTACGTCTCCCTGGGCAAACATATTACTATCGCCGACAATAATCCCTTCTTCATTTTCCCATCGTATTACAGCCTGATTCATGATTGTGTAAAATTTGGAAAGTTTAACAGCTGTTTGTTTTTTCTGGTAATTAGCAACCAACGCAGGCATTGTCATTGCTGCGACAATACCTATAATACCAAGAGTTATCAAAACCTCTGCCAAAGTAAATGCAATTTTTGATTTAAGTGAAGAGTGAAACGTGAAGCGTGAAACGATGTTATTTCCCTCCCTGATTAGGGAGGGATTAAGGGTGGGTATCAATTTTCTATTGTTTAAATGATTAAATCCCATCCTAAATACCTCTCCCAAAACGATACTCAATCGTTTTGGGAGGCAGAGTCCTATACCGTGAAGGAACTTGTTTTTATTTATATCAAACTGTGATAAAGAAACACTATTATTATTCCTGATAATAGCATATCTTCCTATCCTCTTACCTTCTATTCTTCCGGTAATGAGTTCGCGCAACAGGTGCGCGATGACATTACAGTAAACGACTTGTCCTCTAGCCTTCCTGTCCTCCGGTCTTCTAATTTTAGAACTATAAACCCTTTCTACAATTGAGTTTCGCGGGGGGGGGGCAGTCTCAAAGCATCTCTGTTAAACATTTTTTATCCTCCTGACTTTTTTCCATTATTTACTATTTTTCATATTTTGTCAAGGGTTATTTTCTGAAAATGGTTTGTTCTCTGTCGGGCCCTACACTTATTATAGAAATAGGTACTTCCAGTAACTCCTCAAGGCGTGAAAGGTACTTTTTGCAATTTTCTGGTAATTCATTGTATTCTCTGATGTCTGATATATTTACACCCCATCCTTTGTGTGTTTCATAAACAGGTTCTAAGTATTTATGTATAAATACATCTGTCGGATAACTTCTATAAAGTTGGCCGTTGCGTGTATCTTTGTACGCAGTACAAACCTTTATTTCATCAAAAGTATCAAATACGTCAATTTTAGTTAATGCAACAGATGTTAATCCGCCGACTAAAACAGCATATTTCATTGTTACTGCATCAAACCAGCCGCAGCGTCTTGCTCTGCCGGTTGTAACTCCATATTCATGACCTATTTCGCGGATTTTGTTTCCTGTTTCATTTTTCAATTCCGTTACAAACGGACCTTCCCCGACCCTTGTTACATAAGCTTTTGCAACGCCAATAACTTCATCAATCATTGTCGGGCCGTAACCTGAACCTGTAGCGGCACCGCCGCCGATAGGATTTGAAGATGTTACAAACGGATATGTTCCGTAATCTATATCAAGCATAACACCCTGGGCGCCTTCAAAAAGAATAGCTTTTTTATCACGTTTTGCATCTTCCAGAACTTTTTGCCAGTCAAAGCATACATAAGGTCTGAAAATTTCTGCGTATTTCCGGCATAAATCCAAAATTTCTTCTTTTGTATAAGTTTTCAGCCCGTAAACCTCTTTCAAAATTTTATTTTTTAAAGGTAAAATAATATCAAGTTTTTCAGACAGTGCATCTTCTGAATACAAATCTTCTACCTTTAGGCCTATTCTTGCCATTTTGTCGGTATATGTCGGACCGATTCCTTTTTTGGTTGTCCCGATTTTTCCTTTCTTTGCAGTGTTTTCGGAATATCCGTCAACTTCCGTATGATAAGGCATTGTAATTGATGCAAGCGGATTAATTTTTAATCCGGATACGTCAATCCCCTCGTTTATAAGCCCGTTAATTTCTTCTTCAAAATATTCAGGAAGGATGACTGTACCCGCGCCTATAAAGCAGGTTTTACCTTTGTATAAAATCCCGGATGGAATAAGGTGAAATTTGAAGGTTTTATTATGCGCAACAACAGTATGTCCTGCATTGCATCCGCCCTGATATCTTATAACCAAATCGGCATCCTGTGCCAGTAAATCAGTAATTTTTGCCTTGCCTTCATCGCCCCATTGTGCGCCGACTACAACCTTATTCATATCCCTTATCCTTTCTTTGAAAAACAGGTCAATTACTTATTTATTTTAGCACAAAAAAATATTTGTTATAATCTTATTGGATAATCATCTTTAAACTCCCAGCCGTCATATTCAAGCAATCCCGTACAGGATTGATGAAATGTATTAGACAGGCATAATGATTTTAGGGTTTCTCTATCTCTGTTGTAATTATTTCCATAAGCATATAATTTGGGAAATTCGGAGCTGCCTTCTTTACATAAATAAAACGCGAAAACATCTCTTCCGCCTTCATTAGGATTTTTGTCGCCGTTTATATCAACTAATATATCATAGCAGCCTCCTGTATTTATAAATAAACTTGTTCCGTCAGATAGATAAATTTGTGGTGTGGTCATATTAAGATTATTGACTTTTTTTGTGGAGTTTTCTTCATATCTGATAGCATTAACATAAGGTTTTAAATAAATTGCTGCAAACATTTTTGAGGCATTTCGACGTTCTTCGACCTTATCATCGCTAAAGCTTAAATATTCCCAAGTTTCCATTCCGCCGTAATCAAGTTGTGCACGTGTTAATGCCTGAGAAACTATCGAGTAAGCTTTTTTTACTTTAACGGCCGTAGATTTTTTCTTGTGATTAGCAATTAACGCGGGCATCGTCATAGCTGCAACGATACCTATAATTCCTAACGTTATCAAAACTTCAGCAAGCGTAAATGCGATTTTACGTTGTTTATTCAGTTTGACTGCGTGCGTAACACCTAAATCCCTGTAATCCCTTGCTACATATAAATCCTGTCGGGGGGGGGGCAACTCAAAGCATCTCTGTTAAACATTTTTCATCCTCCTGACTTTTTCTCCATTATTTACTATTTTTATTTATTTGTCAAGAGTGATAATTTTTCTGCTCTTTTTAAATTTTCAAGCATTAACTTTGATGCATCATATAAAGACGCCTGCGCCCAGCCAAGAGGTGTATGAGTTCCAGGAACAAATATTATTTCACCCTTTGAGTTTGTTACAGCCTGATAAGCTTCCGGAACTTGGAAAGGAGGGCATTCTCTGCCATTCACCTTATAAGAATTTTCTCCGGTAATTCTTGCATAAGCCCGATTTATGTATTCTGTTTCTTTTTTAATAGCTTTTTGTAAAAGTTTAAGAGTTTGTTTATTAACGGATTTTTCTGTTTCTATTTTATCAAGCAGGCGTTTTGCAGCTGTACCGTAGCTTTTTGAAATATCGCTTGTCATGAACCATTGGGCTTCGGCATTTTTCGGTAATTTCTTTTCGTTGTTAATTTTATGTCCTGCTGTCATATAAAGGTATCTGTCGCCTGAATATCTTAATGTACCATTGTTTCTTACAAGTTCCGAGCTTCCGTTTGTTCCTTTTTCAAGAAGTGCCATTCGTTTAAAAATTTCTCTTACATCTGATATAACATTATTACTGAATTTTTCTGTATGAGGTATAAAGCTTAATGCTCCGTCTAATATTCTTTCATTATTTACGGAAACTTCTTTAACACTGTCATTTTTTATTCTGTATTCACCCCATTGTAGTAAGTCTTTTAAACCTTTTTCATCTTCAAACACTTTACCGTTTTTAGAGTTTAACAATCTTTGGCGGACTTTTAATATTTCTTTGTTATCTGTTGGTGAATACATAAGGTTAATAATCTTTCTGAAGCCTTCATTTATGATTGCGACATCACTTGAAGGTGTCATAGTAAAGGTTTTTTCTTCCCATGCACCTGTCGATTTTGCATAAGGATATACAAGGCTTTTTAAATAAGCGGTAATATTTGTTACAGCATCAATTGTATTTTGAGATATATCTTTTGCTGTTTTATATCCGTAAGGGGCTCCGTTTAGTCCGTCAAAAATTAAATCCCCCATTGTTTGAAGATATAGTCCGGGAGATTCCAGCCTCGTTCGCGGAAACCACTTATGGGATTTCATATTTAGGGGATTAAAAACATGACCTGCACCGTTTTTGGCAGTTGATGCCCAGTCATGATTTAATTCATATTCAATAGGATTGTTAATAATTTTGTTTAAAGCCTTTTCCTGCTTTTTATAAAATTTACTTATATTCTCCATTAAAGGAACTGCTGCTTCTGGATATCTGTCTTTTACAATAGGCATATACCTGCAGCTGTCTGTAACCCATACAAGTTTACTCATTAATGGATTTTCTTTTGGATTGATAAGGCTTGTTTTTATAAAGTGGGTTTTATTATTGATATTTAAGTTATAAACTCCATTATCTATGGCAAAATTAAATAAATCCGTAAAATTTTTTGATGTGTAAGAGGATTTAATTTTGTCAGCAATTTTTCTATTATGTATTGTCAGTTTGTATTCATCAAGCTCTTTTATAACTGGTTTATAGCTGTCAAAAATATTAACTGGAATTTTTGCCCCGAAAGAAACACTGTCATAAGGCAAGGATTTTGTTAGCCAAAAATTACCCACGTTTGGTCTTTGATTTTGCAAGTTTTGTGTATTACAAAATTTAACCCCTTGTATAGGTGATATAAACATATACTTTCTCCTTTTATCCTATTTTTGGAAAAAGCGTAAATGAATTTTTTTGCTGTATAATTTTAAATTTGTTACAGACTTTAACATAAGTAGTTTTATCAACTTATGTTAATATCAGATGCAGCATCTCCGTTAGAATTTTTTATGATTCTTATTAATTCGGGAATTACTTCAAACACATCACCAACAAAACCGCAATCACTTACATCAAATATCGGAGCTTTCTCATCATTATTAATTGCAATAATTTTATCACTGTCCTGCATTCCTACAATATGTTGGATAGCCCCTGAAATACCGCAGGCAATATATAATTTGGGCGTAACGGTTTTGCCTGTCTGGCCTATTTGAATATCAGATGGTGCAAGACCCATATCAACAGCTCCTCTGCTTGCCGCAACACAGCCGCCTATACATTGGGCAAAATTTTTCAATAACTCAAAACCTGCTTCATTTTTCATCCCCTTACCGCCGGCAACGATAATTTCTGCACTGTCAAGCTCATTAATTGCTGTGTTTAAACCTTTTACAAATTCTATAAATTCAACTTTTTTTTGAATATTGTCAATTTCCGGTTTAATATAAATAAATTTTGTATCTTTAACTATATTTTCGGGTGCAGGTTTGAAAACCTTCGGTCTGACCGTTGCCATTTGCGGTAATGTTTTACATAAGATTGTTGCCATTAATTTACCGCCGAATGTCGGTCGTGTTGCAGCGAGTTGCCCCTTTTCGTTTATATCAAGCCCTATACAATCTGCTGTTAAGCCTGTATGAAGAGATGATGAAATTCTCGGGGCGAGATCTCTGCCTTGGGTTGTTGCGCCTACAAGAATGATATCGGGTTTAACCTCTCTGATAATATCAACGGCAATTTTTGAATATAATTCGGTCGAATAATGGGTTAATCTGTTGCTCTCTGCAATATATACAAAATCAAAGCCGGAATTTATAAATGCTTCTTTAAAATTTTCGGCCAATCCTGTTTTACAGATTAAAAGAGCTGATACAGAAGCGTTATCAAGCTTTTTGGCAAGTTCCTGAGCTTTATAGGCAAGTTCAAATACTACGGTGTGGAGGTAATTTTCTTTTGTAACCTCTGCGTATAACATAATATTACTCATTGGAAATTCCTCCGAATTCTTTTATTTTTTCTGCTAAGATATTGCAGTCAGTACAGATTTCACATTTTCCTCTGTTGTGTTCCGGACGGAAAGCTCTGCTTACGTAGGTCGGAGAGCCTTTAAGTCCCGTTTCTTCCGGAGTTAAACCTATATCTTCCATAGTATATGTTGTAATTTCTGTATTTTGAGCTTTTATAATCCCGTTTATTTTAGGTCGGGTAGGTTCTTCAAATCCTTTTAAAACACAGATAAGAGCCGGAAATTCAACCTTAACAGTTTCTGAGCCTTCTTCAATTTCTCTGACTGCATAAATACATGTTCCGTCGCATTTTTTAAGTTCTTTTGCATAGGTAACCTGTGGTATTTCAAGCTGGTTTGCAATACTTGGCCCTGTTTGCGCTGTATCACCATCGACAGCAAATTGTCCGCATAAAATCAAGTCATAATCAGGTAATTTATTTTTAATAGTAGTCGCAATTGTTTTTCCGGTAGCATAAGTATCTGCACCGGCAAATTTTTTATCAGTTATCAATACGGCATTATCACATCCGACCGCAATTGCTTTTTTCAGCATTTCTACAGCCTGTAGCGGCCCCATTGTTAAAACCGTAATTTCAACATTTTCAACAGTTTTTTTTAATTTTAAAGCTTCTTCTATTGCATAGACATCATAAGGGTTAATGATACTTTCTACCCCTTCACGCTGTATGGTGTTATTTTCAGTCCATTTAATATCAGTTGTATCAGGTACCTGTTTTATGCAGACGATTATCTTCATATTAAAACCTATCTGTGTTGTTGAGCGGCTTTTTGTCTTGCATTTGTTTCAAGTAAGGCATTGTATGCAAGCATGTACATTGCACATTTTCTAACACTTGGTAAATACCAGGCACAACTTTCAAGAGTACAAACTTTGTCTATATCTGAGCCGGCCGACATTAGTGGGCAGTATGGTATATCTTTAGCCATAATTTTTCTCCTTATTTATTTGAAATTTCTGCAGCCTGCTTTAACAAATTGCAGTTTTCATCCCGTTTTCTTTCCTGATCTTTATAAATTCTTGTCCTGTTAATTACTTCATCAAAATCAATTTTATGTGCGTCAAAATCAGGTCCGTCAACACATGCAAATTTTGTTTCTCCGTCGACTGTAATACGGCAGGCACCGCACATTCCTGTACCGTCAACCATAATCGGGTTCATACTTGCTTCGGTATAAATGTCTTTATCACGGGTTAAATCAGCAACGGCACGCATCATCGGCATAGGACCTACAGCTATTGCATAATCTACTTTTTCCTGCTTGATTATTCTATCCAAAACCTGTGTTACAAAGCCTTTTTCTCCTAAGCTTCCGTCATCAGTTGTTATAAAAAGCTGCGTACAGGCGTCTTTCATTTTATCCTGCCAGAATATCAAATCTTTAGTTCTGGCACCCATAATCATATAAACTTTGTTTCCTGCTTCTTTAAAAGCTTTTGCAATCAAATAACAGGGTGCTGCGCCGTATCCGCCTGCAAGGCAAACAACGGTTCCGTATTTTTTTATGTGGGTTGGCTGCCCTAGAGGACCTACTAAATCGTGTATTTCATCTCCAATATTTAAAGCTGCAAGTTGTTTGGTTGAATATCCTACAGCCATAAATACGAGTGTAAGTTCTCCTTTTTCTTTATTTATATCTGCGATTGTCAGAGGAACTCTTTCACTATCTGCGTTTGCTCTAAATATAATAAATTGTCCGGCTTTAGCATTCCTTACCACATAAGGAGCTTCTACGGTTATTTCATATTGGTTTGGGCAAAGCTCTTTTTTGGATAAAATTTTATATCCCATAATTTTCTCCTTCTTATACCAAATATTATACTATAAAATGTAAAAATTAAAATAGTTATAAAAAATTAATATGGTAAGTGACATCAGTTATTAAGCTAAGGTAATTTCTATATAACTATATTAGTCTATTATCGGGAACTTCCCGTAAAATTTTTTAAGGTAAAATATGGAAAATTCAAATACTAATTTTAAATCTTCTAAAGACAGTATGAAATTATTTTACGAACGTACAAAATGTAAGGCCTTATGTCATAAATATAATTCGATTTCTCCTGAAATGATTGGTATTCGGTTGGAGTTGCTTAGGAATATTTTGTCTAAAACAAAATCCGTATTTTTATTTGAACAGCCGTTTATGTGTGATTACGGTTATAATATTGAAATTGGGGAGAATTTTTATTCCAATCATAATCTTATTATTTTGGATGCAGATAAGGTTGTTTTTGGGGATAATGTATTGGTCGGGCCAAACTGTGCTATTTATACAAGTACTCATCCGTTTAATGCTGATTTAAGAGAAAAGGGGGTATTATATACAAAGCCGGTTTTGGTTGGTAATAATGTGTGGATTTGCGGTAATGTTACGATCTTACCAGGGGTTAAAATTGGAGATAATTCTGTTATTGGAGCGGGAAGTGTTGTAAGTAAAGATGTTCCCGCAAACGTTATTGCAGCAGGAACACCATGCAAAGTTTTAAAATATTTAGATTAATTATTCGTCAATTTTATATTTATATTCAGGCTTTGCCTGTAATCTTTTTTCTATTTCTTCAAAATTCAAAAGCCCTTGTGTTGCGCCAAAAGCAGAAACAACTCCTGATGAATTAACAGAAGCATACATTAAAGCTTTTCCGATATCTAATTTAGTTCTGCCTAGTGCGGCACAGAAAGTTGATGCAAAAGCATCACCAGCACCGAGTGTAGATACTACAGGGCCGTCAAAAACAGGACAATAATAATATTTTTTGCCGTCATAAGCATAGGCACCTTTACCGCCATCTGTAATTACAATTATCTGATAATCTCTTACTTTTAATTTTTTGAACATTTCTTTGACATCAGGATGAATAAGAGCTTCTGAAAATTTTTCTTCTCTGGTATCAGGTCTTACCTGAATTTGTGTTGCCATTGTTGCTTCTTCTTTATTCATAACAACAATATGGGCATTTTCTAATATTGTTTTCAGGTAATTAAATCCTCTTTTCAGGCTTGATGTACCGGCGTTAAAACATACTTTAACATGATTTTCTTTTGCAAAATTTACAATATCATCAAGAACTTTTGTACTGTCGCCATTAAGCGGTGCAATATATAAAAGTTTTGCCCCTTTAATTGCATCAAAGTTTATATCCTCTTTTTTTATTGCCGCATTTGCTCCGCGGTGAGCCAAAACAGTTCTATCTCCCTGAAAACTGACAAGAATAATTGAGAAGCCTGTGCTTTCTTTAGGGTTTTGAATTATATTTGATAAATCAACATTTTTATTTTTAAAGGATTCTAAAATTCCGTCAGAATAGATATCATCGCCTATTTTGAATATTGCACTTGTTTTAAAACCCAGATTCGCAAAGTTACAAGCGGTATTAATCCCGCCGCCACCGACCTGTGATGTAAAGTCGGTTATTTCAACTTTTGCCCCGTACGGGTAGCTCATGAATTCTGATTTTTTGTTTTTCGTAAAAACTGAAACAATGTTTGCATCATCACTTTCAACGAATACATCCATTGTTGCACTTCCGATAGTTATAACATCGCACATTTTAAATTCCTCCAGTTGATTTCAGCTTATCACAAAATAAAATAAAACAACAGTCGTGAAATATCGGCTGTTGCTTTATTTTAATAAATAATTATTTTAAGTTTTAATTAAATTGAGCTTTTTCTTCTTCTGAAACCCCTTTAATTGTGAGGTTTACTCGGCCCTTATCGTCAATTTTAATAACTTTAACGATAACTTCATCACCTATATGAAGATGTGGTTCAATTGTTTCAATTCGTTCGTTACATACCTGTGAAATATGAACCATTCCGTCTTTTCCCGGAGCAAGTTCAACAAATGCACCTATAGGTATAATTCTTACAACTTTACCTTTCACAACCATTCCGGGTTCGGCTTTGAATGTTAATTCCTTAATCATTCTTTTAGCAATTTCAGCACCTTCCTGATCGTTAGAAGTAATTGTTACAACTCCTGAATCCTGAATATCAATTTCAGCTCCGGAAGCGTCAATAATTGCTCTGATTTGTTTGCCGCCCGGTCCGATAACTGTTCCGATATCTTCTACCGGAATTGTCATTGTTGTAATGCTTGGTGCATAAGGAGACAAGTGATCTGCCGGTGCAGAAATTACTTCTCTCATTTTCCCTAAGATATGAAGTCTTCCTTCTTTTGCCTGAGCCAGTGCACGGCGAAGTGTTTCGTTTGCAATTCCTTTTGCTTTCATATCCATTTGAAGTACTGTAATTCCGGTATCATTACCTGTTACTTTAAAGTCCATATCGCCTAAGAAATCTTCAATACCTTGAATATCAGTTAATACAACAGGTTCTTTGCCTTCTTCGGTAATCATACCCATTGCAACTCCGCCTATCATACATTTTACGGGAACGCCTGCATTCATCAAAGCCATAGAAGAGCCGCAGGTTGAAGCCATTGATGTTGAACCGTTTGATTCCAATACATCAGATGTTACACGGATTGTATAACCAAATTCTTCTTGAGACGGAAGTGCCGGAATATTTGCTCTTTCGGCTAAATTTCCGTGTCCGACTTCACGTCTTCCAGGGCCTCTTAAAGGTTTAACTTCACCTACCGAAAATCCGGGGAAGATATATTTGTGCATATAAGTTTTTTCTGTCTGCGGGTCAACTCCGTCAAGTTCCTGTTTCATTCCCGGACCTGCAAGAGTTGCAACAGATAAAACCTGAGTTTGGCCTCTTGTAAATACTGCAGAACCATGTGCCCTCGGTAATACGCCGACTTCACACCAGATAGGACGTACTTCATTTGGTTTTCTTCCGTCAGCTCTAACGCCTTCGTCAAGAATCATTGTACGCATAATGTGTTTTTCTGCATTTTTGAATTCTTCGGCAACAAAGTCTATGCCGGTTTCTTCCATAATTTTTTTGATGTAATCATCTTCGGGAAGAGCATCAATTTTTTCTTTAACAAGTTTTTTGGCTTCTTCCAATTTTTCTTGTCTATATGTTCTGTCGAAGTTGTGGTAAGCATCAAAAATCATATCGTGAGCAGTTTCTTCAATAATTTTTTTAATTTTTGAAGTATCATAAGGATTTACGAATTCTTCTTTTTCAACTCCGCATTCTTTCATAAATGCAACCTGAGCTTCACATTGTTTTTTCATTTCAACTTGAGCAAATTCAACGGCATTCATAATATCATCTTCCGTTACGAATTTACATCCTGCTTCAACCATAATTACAGAATCATGTGTACCTGCAACTACTATGTCTAAGTCTGATTTGTCAGCTTGCTGGTGAGTCGGGTTTGCTATCATATTGCCGTTTTCGTCTCTGGAAACTCTAACCGCACCAATAGGCCCTTCAAAAGGAGCTCCGGAAAGCATTAATGCACAAGATGCACCAAGCATTGCAAGAGTATCAGGCTGATTTTGCTGATCATAGCTGAATAATTGAGCTACGATTTGTATATCATTTCTGTAACCTTTCGGGAAAAGCGGTCTTATCGGTCTG
Organism: Candidatus Gastranaerophilales bacterium; assembly: GCA_944324295.1. Taxonomy (GTDB): domain Bacteria; phylum Cyanobacteriota; class Vampirovibrionia; order Gastranaerophilales; family Gastranaerophilaceae; genus Stercorousia. Next base: position 11,177 of record CALUVX010000042.1, on the reverse strand, counting down.
TCAATAAGTCTTGAAATAAGAATTGCTTTATCTCCGGCTTTACCTTCAGAACGGTTGTAACCGCCGGGGATACGGCCTATTGCAGACATTCTTTCTTCATAATCAATTAACAGCGGGAAAAAATCAATTCCGACTCTGGGTTCTTTTGAAACACAGCAGTGGACAAAGAGCATTGTATCACCGCATCTTACGGTAACAGAGCCATTTGCAGACTGCGCATATTTCCCTGTTTCAACGGTAACAGTTTTACCGCCGATTTCAATTTCAAATTTTTTTGTTTCAGGTACCATAATTTTCCTTCCTGCTTTCGGCGAACTTTTCCGAAAGCTTTGCGTTTTTCTGACGCATTTTGTTATACACTTCCATTGTTCTTTATTATTATACCTCAAACAAGAAAAAGATGAGATTTTTCTATAAAGTAATATAACGAATTTTACCAGGGATAGTCATCCTTGATTTCCCAGCCGTCAAACATAATTAATGCGGCACACCATATACCGTCTTTTTCTTTGTTGCAGGCTCTTGAATTTCCAGTTCCAGTTATTTCATCTCTGGACATACTGTCTCCAAAACTACCGATTACTTCACCTGTATCTGGGGATACAAGACCTGTGTATAATCCGTAGGGGACAAATCCTTTGCCTTGTACTATAGAAAATGCAAAAATATCTCTGCCCCAACGATTTGGATGTGAGTACCCATTTAAATTGACGACTATAGAATAAGAATTGCCAAGCGGACCCAGCATCGTAAAAAAGGTTCCGTCGTTAAGAAATACTTTTGGATTAGCAACTGCTTCATGACCGCCGGCTGGGTTGTTTATTCCTCCATTTAGAGTGTAATAATCCATATCTTTGGGTAAGGGTTTATCAATATATTCATTGGCGACATTTAAATACTGTTTAAGATATTTTGTGTAAAAATCTTTTGAACTTAGAGTAAAATCCCAATAGCCGCTTTCTCCTTCATTTAATTCCGCTTGTTTAACGACCTGACTAAAAATTGAATAAATTTTCTTGAGTTTGCTCAAGGTCTCTTTTTTTTGATAATTCGTAATCAAAGAGGGCATTGTCATAGCCGCCACAACGCCTATAATACCAAGAGTTATCAAAACCTCTGCCAGTGTAAAAGCAGACTTTTTCTCTCTTTTCATAATCCCCGCCGCTTGAGGGAGGGGAAGTAAAGGGGAGGGGTAATTATGAGATTGCGCAACAGGTGCGCAATGACATGTCCACAATCGGATTGTCTGTCTTTTGCTTAATACCTTCTCGCTATCTCCTTTTAAAAAGTGAGTTGCTCGAATACCCTCCCTGATTAGGGAGAGACGGGGTGGGTATTGATTGAAACCCATCCTAACCTTCCCTTTATAGGGAAGGAACTTGTTTTTATTTATATCGAACTGAGGTATTTGGGCATTATTATTCCTGATAATAGCATATCTTCCTACCCTCTTATCTTCCAATCTTCTAGTGATGAGATTGCGCAATAAATGCGCAATGACATTAGAAAAAATGACTTGACGCCCCGCCTTTTTAAATAATTTATAAATAGGCTCTACAATTGAGTTTCGCGGGGGGGGGGCAATCTCAAAGCTTCTTGTTTAAACATTTTTCAACTCCTCTAATAGTTCCATTATTTTTATTATTTACTATTTTGTTTGTTTTGTCAATATACTAAAAAAGCCCTTTAGGGGCTTTTCTATCGTGTGTATAGACAAAGAAGAATTAAGTCTTTTTTATCGTGCTTCTGCTCGGTGGATTAGAAATGCATATCAAATGATGATGGCATTCCGTTAATTTTTTCATCTTCCATTCGCATTGCAGAGCCTATCGTAAAGCTTTCTGCATAAAGTTTGTTGATTTTATAATTTATGTCTCCTGTAAATACCTCTTCATTTTCTTCAAGAAATTTAAACAGCGGTTCTGTCGGACTTTTTACAAGATTACCGAGAGAATCTCCTGCCTGTTTTAAAGTTCTTTCCCCTATCTCCGGAACTTTTACGTTCATTCCGAAAGGTTTATATGGTCTGTTAAATGAAGCACCTGTATCTGCCATTGTAATTAATTCCTTATTAACTAAGTACATTTAGTTAATCGGAATTATTTGGAAAAAAGTTTAATATTTTTACTATTTTATTTTACAATTTGTAATAATTATTCGTGGGTATATTTCATACCCTTTAATTTTATTTTTATTCCGGTTTGTTCAAAGTAATTTTTAGCCATATTAATAACAGATTCTCCTGACAGTAATCCCTTATTTACATCTTCAACCAATGTTCTAAAGTATTTTATCCCTGCTTCTCGACTGAAAGGGAAATTCTCATTTTTTATATTTTCACTGCCATGAAGAGCATTACACCATCTGTGAGCGAGGGCCCAATTGCCTATATTATCTGAACCTCTTTTTATACGGCTGTTTTTTGCAAGATCTTTGTTGCGAAGTTTTATTTCTTTATCAGATGTATTTCTAAGTATTGGGGTTATGTGTTCAAGAGTTACGAGAGAGTCTTCAAGCATTTTTGAGATTATTGTGTCCGTTGACTCATTTTTGTATTTGACAATAAATGCGTCTTTATTATCAAGTGATGTTGGAAATTTTTTCGTTATTCTGCTAAATTTTTTTAGCAACTTTTCATCCTTTACATCTTCTAAAATTTCATTTAATTTATAGTTAAATGCTTTGTTACTGAATTTTGATGTTACCGGAATGCCTATAACTTTATTTTTGGTAAGGTTACACAAATCAATAATGGATTGATGATTACCTTCTTTGGCAAGAGATATAATTTTATTTAATAAAACCAGTTTTAATTTTTCTTTTGCATTTTGTGCATAGGGAGAAACATAATTCCCCTTTGTGTTCGGACTAATATTTGTTTGTTTATAAACTCTTTTTAACCATTTGTCAGGAATTTCAGGGTCAATCTCTTTAAATATAGGGTGAGTTAATATTTTTGCTGTGTTTAAAATACTTTCTTTTCTGGGAGAGGGCAGATTTTTAGACAGATTACTAAGCTGATAGTAAAATTCTTTTGCACTGTACTCACTTACATAAGGTATGCCAAGTATTCTGTATTTACTATGATTTAGCAATATATCAAAATCTTTATGTAATTCAACAGGTAACTCCGGCTTCAATTTTTTAAGATTCTGAAGGATGAAAAACTGCTTATGTATTAGCCTTTTTTCTGCCGGCGGTGTCATTTTATTAAATATATATTTCAAATCATGATTTGGATAAGCTTTGCTATAATGAGAAATTTGTTTAACCAGCTTAATTCTTTCAGGGGGCAAATAATCTTTAAAATGAAGTATAACTCTTGAGAAAAGTTCGCTGCTGGAGGCTAAACGTTTTGAAATATGGTGAAACATATCCAGCTCATTTTGTATAAACATTGAACCGCCGCACCATATACATCCTATATGGCCGTTTTTTGCCAGTCGTTTTAAATCATTCTTACCTGTTATAAAGGTCGGAATTTTTCCGTTGAAACTTATATCATTGTTATTACGGGTAAATGTGTCAATATTATTTTGGGATATTGAATTGCCGGAAATCGATGTTGATGCAGATTTCAAGTTATTTGCAGAAAATGGATTATGTATCCCGAATGTTATTGGCAAAACTTTCATAAGATTACAATATACCTGAATATGTTTTTTTGCCAATTTGTTAATAACTGTTACATTATACGTCAAGTTTGCTTATATCAAGGCAAATCATTTCATCAGAAAGATTTTGTAAAACCTTTTTTAAATTTTTAATATATTCTTTTTTACACAGCCCTTTTTTACTCAGAGAAATCAATTTATCTGCCTGAATTTGAGCGTTGTGAGGCATGTAAGGATTTTCTTCAATCTGAACGGATATCGGATAATGGTGGCGCGAATTATTACAGTAAGAACATTCAAGTGCAAAATTTAAAGAATTATTCATGCCTTTCATACACTTAGGCATAAGATGTTCAAATGTGCCTACTGATGGATGTATAAGGTTCAGGGCAATAACCGAGGGCCTTTTCCGTGCATTTTTTACTACAAATGCACATACTTCGTCGCTGGAACGCGGAAGTCTGCGTGCAATTTCAAGAATTTCTTCCTTTAATTTACGGCTTTCCAGATTTTTAATTATATTTTTCAGTTTATGAATAAAAATTCTGCGTGAAAATGGTTTATGCGGTTCAGGATCAAATATTATGTCGTTTGTTTTGACCATTAGTTTTCTAAGTTGACGAGCCGTTTTTTTAGGTAAAATTCTTCTGTAAAAACTTATTTTATTGAAAATTACACTTTGTATTCTGACCAGTGCAAGTTCATGAATATCTTTTTTCATTTGTAAAAGTTCTTTAAAATTTTTGTCTGGATATTTTGCAGACATACTTTTAAACATATTGAAAACCTGTCTTTCAACGGGGTGCATAATTTTTTCATACGGCTCCAATATTGGTATTGCCTGCGATGCCGAACCTGATAATTCCTGCATATCTAAAAGTTTTGCGTAAATATCCGGATGAAGCATTTCCAGCCCGCAGCACAGGCATGGTATATGATAATTTAATAAATTCTTTAATTCTTTTCTGGTCAAAGGAATTTCGGGAATTTTAAATTTAATATTTTCGGTTTTAGTGATTTTTTTCTCCATACTTCAATGCCCGCAATTATTTTCTATAATATTATTCCCGAAATTTTGCGTTTTAAAGCAAGTTATTTATATTTTACGCACGGTTGTAAAATATATTGTGGGCTATGCCCCCATTGGAGGAGGCTGAATGTATAAAGGTTTTAATGTTCTCCAATTACCTTCATCAGATTTTTTTTCTGCTAAATCAGCTAAAATTTCTCCCAAAGGATAATTTTCTTTTTGATAAGAAGTTCCGCCAAGTATCGGCTGTAATTTGTCATCCGTAATTACATTATAATTCCCTGACTTTATAATATCTTGAACTTTTTCCAATTGTACTGCGCCTTTTATTTCATTATCACAGTAAAGATAAGCACAATTTTTTCTTGCATCAAGAGCAACAAGAATTTTTTCTCCTAATGATTTTATTCCTGCTTTGGCAAGAATTTCCAGTGATGAAATTCCTATAGCTTTACAATTAAGCTGCTGTGCCATAACTCTGGCTACTGTTACGCAGGCGCGAATTCCGGTAAAACTTCCGGGACCGATATTTACAGCTATTAAATTAACATCCTTGGGTTTAATATTATTCTCACTCATAATTTCCTGCAATGTTGAAATTAAGAATGCCGAATGATATTTATTGTTTTTATTTTCAACAATGCGGGAGGCAAGAATTTCCCCGTCTCGTTTTAAAACGGCATACATTTTGTCTAAACAAGTATCAAAAGCAAGTGTTATCATTTTGATAAACCCTCAATTATTTCATCTTTTCCTACAGATTCAAATTCATAAATTCTTGAATCATCATCATTATATTTTACATTAATTTTTATGTGATTAAAAGGGGCTTCATTTTGATTAAATTCTGCCCATTCAACAAAAGTAACACATTTGCCTTCCGAATATTCACGTAATTCATCATAAATTGTTTTTATCCCTTCATTTTCGAGCCTGTAAAGGTCAAAATGATAGATGGGAATTGAGCCTGTATGGTACTCGTTAAGAATAACAAAACTCGGACTGGTAACTTTTTCTTTAACATCAAGCGCATCTGCGACAAGTTTTACAAAAGCTGTTTTACCGGCACCTATTTCTCCATATAGATTTATAAAGCAACCGTCTTTTAAAAGCGGTGCAAATTTTTGTGCCAGTTTTTTTGTATCATCAAGACTGTGGCAAATTTTTTGAAATTTCTTCATACAGTTCTACTTTGTTCCTTCCGTTTTCTTTTGCTTTATAAAGAGCCTTGTCGGCTTTTTGTAGTAATGTTTTTTCATTATCATTGTTTGTATATTCCGAAACTCCGAGACTTATTGTAACATTAATATTTTTTTCGGCATCTGTATTAATTTTTGAAATATCTATTTTAGTATTTTCAACTGCCCTGCGGAGTCTCTGTGCAACCATTTGGGCTTCTTCTATTTTTGTAAACGGCAGAATAATTGCAAATTCTTCTCCTCCGTATCTGCCTGCTATATCGTAATCTCTGAGCTGGTGTTTTATAACGTTTGACACGGTTTTTAAAACGAGATCTCCGGCAGCATGTCCATAAGTATCATTTACGTTTTTAAAATAATCAATATCTGTCATAATTACGCAAAGTCTGCGGTTTTGACGCTTTGCTCCGGAAACTTCCTGTTTTATGCGTTCTTCAAGCTGGTGTCTGTTATAAAATCCGGTGAGAGCATCAAGTGTTGCATGTTTCAATATTTCTGCATATACATTTGCCCTGTTTATGGTTGTTGCGGCTTGATTTGTAAGCTGTTCAAGATAGCTTATTTCTTTTTCGCTGAGAATATTATCAGTACTTTTGGTTACGATACAGCCTAAAAGTTTATTTTCGCTTATGAGCGGAAAAAGTCCTATCTTTTTATCTGGAGTTAAGATGTATTCGGATTTATTTGTAATACATTTAAGAAGTTCAAAAATTTTTTCGTCTTTGCATGCAGAAGGCCAGATAAGTTTATTGTTTATAAATATATAAATAAGATGTTCCGATACAAATTTATCAATCATTTCGCCTATAATTGGTATAATATAGCTTGTTTCATACTGTGTTTCTATAATTTTTGCTATATTTTTCATTGCATCATGGAAATCGATATTTTTTTGCATTCTGACCGACAAAATTATATTTTGTATTTTTAAAGATATAAGATAAGACGCAACATTTAAAAGTTCCAGCCTATCTTTATCGGGCTTATTTTTAAATTTAAGCATTCCGATAAGTTTTTGTCCCTGATAAAGCGCATAGAACAGTGTGTTGTCTTCCGTAATTTCCCTGTTATCTTTCAACTTTTCAAATATATTGTATAATATTTTTGCTTTTTCTTTATGTCCGAATTCATCTATAGAGATCCAGCTTTTTGAAAAGTCTCTTAATGTCTCGGATGTTGAATCATAGATATAAATATCAACAGAAGAAAAAGTTTCTTCAAGAACACGTGTAATTCCGGCGGCATTACATGTGTCATTAAGTTTTGCTGATAAATTTTCTATATCTTTTAATTTCGGCATTATGCTTCCAATTTCTGCAAAATATCATCTGATATATCAAAGTTTGCATAAACATTTTGAACGTCATCATGTTCTTCCAGTTTATCCAAAAGCTTCAGAATTTGATCGGCTGTTTTTTCGTCTGTAATTTCAATAGTATTTTGAGGAATTCTTGTCAGCTCTGCTGATTCACTTTTAAATCCGGCTGCCTCAAGTCCTTCTACTACGGACTGAAAGTTTTCGGGAGAAGTAATAACTTTGTACTGTCCTTCTTCTTCTGTTACATCAAGTGCATCAAGACTTATTGCTGCTTCAAAAAGTTTATCAAAGTCGACACTTTCATCAAATGTAATAACTCCGCGTTGGTCAAACATCCAGCCAACACAGCCTGTAGCTCCTAAACTGCCGTTATATTTTGTAAAAAAGCTTCTTATATCACCGGCTGTTCTGTTTCTGTTATCAGTCATAGCTTCAATAACAACTGCAACACCTCCTGGTGCATATCCTTCATAAATCAGTTCTTCATAATTGTCAGCAGAACCTGCACCTGCACCTTTTTCTATTGCACGTTTAATATTGTCATTTGGCAAACCTGCTGCTTTTGCTTTTTCAATAGCTGTTCTCAAACGAAAATTCCCTGCAGGGTCAGGGCCGCCCAGTCTTGCTGATACTATTAATTCTCTAGAATATTTTTGAAATACTACTGCACGTTGTGAATCTACTTTTGCTTTTTTATGTTTAATTGTTGACCATTTTGAGTGTCCTGACATGTTTATTTTCCTTCTTTTAAACTTATACTCTGTATTAATATTCTAACACAAAAAGTTTTTTTACTATTTTAAAATTTTTTATGTTATTATTTTTTTATAAGGATTGATTTATTCATGAAAAAGATATGTATTATAGGTGGATGCGGTCATGTTGGGCTGCCTTTGGGGTTAGTGCTTGCTGACAGTGGTTTTGCGGTTACTCTTTTGGATATAAATAAGAAAACCGTTGATTTAATAAATAGCGGAGTTGTACCTTTTCAGGAAGAAGGTGCACAAGAGCTTTTAAAAAAAGAAATTAACAAAAATCTTTTTGTAACAGATAATCGGGATGTTGTAAAAGAGCAGGATGTAGTTATATTTATTACTGGAACGCCGGTTGATGAACATCATAACCCGAAAATTCATGAAGTTTTGGATGTTGTTGATAAATATTTACCTCTGATGAATAAAAATCAGCTGATAATTTTAAGAAGTACAATTTTCCCGGGTACAACTGAAATTATCGAACAAAAATTTGAAAGATATTTTAATTCAAGACCTAAACTTGCTTTTTGTCCCGAAAGGATTTTGCAGGGTAAGGGAATTGAGGAAATAAGAAGTCTGCCTCAGATTGTTTCTGCTGTTAGTGATGAGGCCAGATGTGAGGCCGCAGAGTTATTTTCAAAAATTGCGCCGAAAATAATTCATCTTGAACCTATAGAGGCAGAGTTGTCAAAACTTATGCTTAATACCTGGCGATATCTTGAATTTGCTATAGCTAACCAATTTTATATGATGGTAGAAGATAAGGGGCTTGATTTTTATAAAATTTTGGATGCGATGAAAGAAGATTACCCGCGAGCAAAGAGTTTTTGCAAAGCAGGTTTGGCTGCCGGACCTTGCCTTTTTAAAGATACTATGCAGCTTTCTGCTTTTTACAGAAATCAATTTTTCCTGGGGCAGTCTGCTATGCTTGTTAATGAAGGTTTGCCGAACTTTCTTGTAAGTCAATTAGAAAAGAAGGTAGGTTCGTTAAAGAATAAAAAAGTCGCTCTTTTGGGAATGACTTTTAAGGCTAATAACGATGATATAAGAGAGAGTTTATCTTTCAAGATAAAAAAAGAGCTGGAGTTTAAGCTTGCGGAAGTTTTGCCTTCAGATCCTTATCTGAAAGATACCTATAAACTTGAAGATGCTATTTCTTCCTGTGATGCTGTAATATTGGGTGTTCCACATAATGAGTATTTGAATCTGAAAATTGATAAACCTTATGTGGATTGCTGGAATGTTTGGAAATAAGAGGTAATTAAATGAAAATATTGGTTACCGGTTCTGCCGGATTTATTTGCGGTTATGTGGTAGAAGAATTGTTAAACCACGGTCATGAAGTTGTCGGAATTGATAATTTTTCTAAATATGGAAAAATTAAAAAATCTTACGACAACCATCCTAATTATCACTTTATAGAAGGTGATGCAAAGGATGTTGAACTTATGAAAGAATTGGCACTGGATTGTGATCAAATACTTGCATGTGCTGCTATGATAGGCGGAATCGCTTATTTTCATGAAATGGCTTATGATCTTTTGGCTGAAAATGAAAGAATTATGGCATCGACTTTTGATGCTGCCATTCATGCATTTAAAAATGGTAAGTTGAAAAAAATAAATGTTTTAAGCTCCAGTATGGTTTATGAGTGCGCAAATACTTATCCTTCAAAAGAGGGCGATGAAAAAATTATACCTCCTCCGATGAGTACATACGGTTTCCAAAAACTTGCCTGTGAATATTACTGTAAAGGTGCATTTGAACAGTATGGGCTTCCCTATACGATTATAAGACCTTTTAATTGTGTTGGTACCGGAGAAAAACGTGCCCTATGCGATAAAGAAATATTATCTGGTAATGTTAAGCTTGCGATGAGCCATGTCGTTCCGGATTTGGTTCAAAAAATTCTAAAAGGACAGAATCCTCTTCATATTTTGGGCAAAGGAAATCAGATAAGACATTATACATACGCTGGGGATTTGGCCCGCGGGATAAGATTGTGTATAGAATCTCCTAATGCGGTTAACGAGGATTTTAATTTGTCCACTCCTGTTTCAACAACGGTTTTAGAACTTGCTGAAACTATCTGGAAGCGCTTAAATCCGGATAAGCAATTCAATGTTGTATCAGATAAACCTTTTAAATATGATGTTCAAAAAAGGGTTCCGTCTGTTGAAAAGGCAGAAAAATTATTGGGATTTAAGGCGGAAACTTCATTGGATGAAATACTTGATGAGGTTATACCTTGGATCGCAGAACAAATTAAAATCGGAGGAATCTAAAAATATTTAGGAGAATTTAATGCTTACTATTATAATTCCTGTTTATAATGAGGGCGAAAATATCAAAACTGCTGTGGAAAGTATTGAGCGTGATGTTAAATATCCTTATACCATAAACGTAATTTACGATTTTGATGAAGATAATACAATTGAACCTGCTAAAAATCTAAATGTTAATCTGGTCAAAAATAAGTATGGCAGAGGTGTTTTAAATGCAATAAAAACAGGATTAGAAAGTGTTCAAACTGAGTTTGCAATTGTAACTATGGCAGATTTGTCTGATCCGGCTTATGTTATGAATAATATGATTGATTCTGCAATAAAAAATAATGCTGATATTGTCTGTGGTTCCCGTTACATGTTGGGGGGGGGGCAGGTTGGAGGCCCGTTAATTAAAAAATTAATGTCAATGTGGGCTGGACTTTCGCTGCATTATTTGGCAGGTCTGCCGGTTCATGATGCAACAAATTCATTTAAGCTATATAGAAAATCTTTTCTTGATAGTGTAACAATAGAAAGTACGGGTGGATTTGAACTTGGTTTAGAACTGCTTGTTAAGGCATATAAGAACGGAAATAAAATAACAGAGGTGCCTACAATTTGGCATGACAGAACTGCGGGAAAGTCTAATTTTAAACTAATTGAATGGCTTCCAAAATATTTAAAATGGTATTTTAAGGCCTTTGGAGGAAAACGTTGTTAAAAATAAAAAATTTATTTATATTATTTTTAGTCAATTTTTTTGTTTTTTTTATTGTTGCCTTTGTTGCAAAGATTAGCTGTATTATAGTTTTAAATAATCCCGTAAATACTGATTATAGCGTTCAAATCGGAAGAGAAATTTATTCTGTCAATATTTTTAATGATGATTCTTTGGAAATAAAAATTCCATATTACGCTTCAGGTTTTAAAATAAAAAATATTGATAATACTCAAATTAAATCACTGTTTGTAAGCGGGAAAGAAATTAAGTCTT
>CALUVX010000041.1 GCA_944324295.1 Candidatus Gastranaerophilales bacterium | reverse complement strand
GGGGGGGGGAATACGGGATACTGTCTGCTAAATTCGTTTCAGCATCTATTAAAGGTAATGTTTTGAAAAAAGTATAAAAAGTCTGCCAAAAATTATTTTAGATGAATGGAAAAGTTGCATATAGCTCATTTATTATTCTTCAGGTTCTTTTAAGATATCAGCGTATTTTTGCAAATCATCCAGAAGAGGTTTGTATTTTTCACTAAGCTCTGCTCTTGTCTTATCCCTATCACTGCTGTTCATGACCTGCATGTCAATTTTTGCCTGAAGTGCTTTTTTTAACAATTCAGGAATATTCAGGGCTGTCGGATTTTCGCTTGCAAGATTTTTGTAATATTTGTCGAGATAATCAGGTGAAATTCGCTCTTTCCAGTTTTCTTCCCTTGTAGTCCCGCCAATGTTATATGTTACATCAGTTATACCAAGAAGGTCTGCAAATGAAATCTGGAATTTCGGCGTTGTCATTAATTCTGCAAATTTAGCTCTGACACGTTCTCTGTCATTAGTTTCATAAAGTTCCTGCAAGTCTTTTCTTATTATTTCAATATTTTCTCTTCCGTCATCTATATTCAAATATCCTGCAAGGTATGGTGTTTCCCAAGCTTCATGTTCGCGTGTATATTCGCCCTTGCTGCCGTCTTTCATATCCCCGATACGCTCTAAATATGTCATAGCAGGAATATTGTCATGCGATCCCATAAGATACCAGTCGCCTTTTCTAGGATTTTCAAGGGCCTTTTGTGCTTTAATCCAATCAAGATTAATTATTTTAGGAAGATGAAGTTTATTTTCATAAATATCTACAAATCTTGAAGGGTAACTGCATAAATCTTCCCAGACAGGCATGTCAGGAGTTATATCGTATTTTTTCAGTTCCGGCAATACAAGTTTTTCTACGAGTTTGGGGTAATCCCAGTATTTGTCATATTCTTCGCCTTTAAAATCTCTAAGCTGGGAAATATATTTTTCAACATTTTCATTTTTTTGAGGTCCGTTTACAAATTCTTTTTTATCTGCATGTTTTGATAATAAATACGGTTCAATGAGCCCCATTGCATGATCAATTCTTATGTTCTCATTAAATTCAAGTGCAAAGTCTATTTTTTCTTTGAGAAACTCTCCGCCGATATTAAGTTCATATTTGTCGTTTTTAAATATTTTTTTAGGATCTATTACAGGAATATACCATCTTTGGGAAACTCCGCCGGCTTCTCTGGCTCCCATTTCCCAGTCTTTTAAAAATGCATCTTTAAAGCGCCATTTATCCATTTTTGAACAGCCTACAAGAAGGTCATTATAATATTTAAAGCCATATTTATCACGCCATTCTTTATTTTCTTTTATTTGTTTGGTAGCTATAAACTGTTCAAATTTATGTTTATCAATTTCGTTTTTATTAGATTTAATAATATCATTATAATGTTTCAGTGCATCTGCTTCACCGTTTCTGACATTGGTTATTAAATCTTCATCAGTTTTGTTGTGCCAATCATCAATTTCATCTGTGTTATATTTTTTTGCAAGAACTTTAAATACACCTTCCTCAGTCAGGCGTGAATTATTTTTTTGTAAAAATGCCTTAAATTCTTTATTTAATGCAAGTGCTTCCGGCTGTCCTTTTGCTACATTTGCTTTAAAATTATTCCAGCTTTCTGAAAGAGCTTTATCATAAGTTTGTACGGCTTCGTCAAAGTTTGTAAATTCGTAGTCCTTATCAGTAATCTCCGGAGGTTTTGTTACGCTTTTAAATGTTTTTTCTGATAATATTCTGCCGTATTTGTCTGTTGTTAAATCATGAAGATTTATAAAAAGTTTATTTTTAGCAAAAGCAGATGCATTATAGGGAGACGGTTTAATTTTTCCGTCCTTAAACTCTAATTGTCCGCCCGGACCGAGTTGGTTTCCGTTAAAACCATACAGCATTAAAAATTTAGTCCAGTCCTTTGCAGAATCACCGTAGGGACTTCCTATATTTGTATTTCTTTCAATTTCTGAAACTGGAAAACATGACCCATGCGTTATAACTACACGCTCTTTTGTTCCGAGAGCATCATAAGTTTTGTTGATAGTCTCTTTTAGGCCCGGTTCTTCTTCTTTTGTCGGACGTCTCTGAAATGATAATTGATTATTTATCCCTAATACACGCATACAATTATATTAAATCCAAGAAAAATTTTTTTTGACTGTTTGTAACATATTATTAAATTTCTGAAATAACTTCAATTTGAGAATTGCATCCTATTTCCTCTCTTGAAAGAACTGTTATGTTGTTCATATAGTTGCTTAAAAGAGTAAATATCAGATGTCTGAATTCTAAAGGTACCAAAAGTTTTGGAGATTCTATATTTAATTGGTCGGCCTTTTTAATCAGTTTTTCTGCTAATTTTTCGGCAAAACCTGCGTCTATACGTATTATAGAATCATCACTTTCGTCAAAGTTTGGCATAAATTTATCAAGAGTTTTCTCTGAAATTTCAAATGCAGAAATAACTCCGTCTGAATTTTCATTATATCTGCAAATTTGGCGCGAAAGTGAAAGTCTGATTTTTTTGATTAAGTCTGATTTTGTACTTTCCTGTGCAAAATCGTTTATTTTTTCAAATATATATGTGATATCTTTTATTGAAATTTTTTCTCTGATAAGGCTTGTCAATATAAAACGCAAATCAGAAAGTGATATAAAATCTGGAATTACGTTTGATACGAGAAAATCATTTTTTTCATTAACAACATCAATATATTTATCAAGTTCTTCATAATCCAAAAGTTCATCAACATATTTTACCGCACAAAATTCCAATGCACGTGCAATAAATTCAGAACCTGACATCCCGTTTTGCCAAAAATCTTTTGTTTTTTCTTTTTCTATCCAGACGATTTTGCGTCCTGTAATTTTGTCTGTGTCCGTAACAGAATTTTTTATTTTCTTTTCAAGATGTAAGTCATCACAGAAAAACATCAAAAACTGCGGATAAACACAAGATTTGAATACCTCTGTTCCGCGAACTTTTATCGAGAATTCATAAGGATTTAAGTTTTCGTCATCCTGAAATACAATTTTAGGGATTACGTAACCGATTTCTTCCGTTAATTTAAGACGTGATTTTACTGTTTCCGCAACAAGTTCATCTTCTTGAATATCACTGTCAGGATCTATGTAGCCCAGTATTTCTTCACTAAGATGTATTGACAGTTTTTCTTCTTGCAGTTTTGAATACATCGCATCCGGTGAGGTTGCCTTTGCTAATTTTAGTTTAAGTTCATCGAGTTCTTTTAATCCGGCAGAAATTTTATCATTAAGCTTTTTTCTGCTAACTGATGCAGGAGCTTCGCCCTCAAGTTCTTTTTTTATTTTAGCAATTTTTGCTTTTTGATCTCTTATTTTAGTCTGAATATCAAGACAAATTTCATAAGGAGAAAGTTCCGGAGAAAGCATTTTTTCCATCTGACTTTTAAATGTTGAAATATTTATTGTATCAGCGTTTATTTCATTGGCCGAATTTTCCGCTTCACGCATAAAAATACAGTGGCAAAGTAATTGTCCGTCCTCGTTTTCAACCTCCTGCATACTGTATAATTCCCAGTTATTCATTGACATTTCATTCAATAGATTTTGAAGTTCCTGAGTATTATCACTCGGGCAGGTTTTGATAACATACTGCATTTTTTTGTTATACATGTATTTCTCCTTAGTTTTTATCTTGAGCAATAAGAATTTTTAAAGCTTCTACTGCTGTTTTAATAGCTTTGTCAGTATCATGTACAACAGGATTTTCGAGATTTTGTTTTTCTCTTTCCTGATTTGCAACTGTCAAAAATACGGAACCGACTTTAACTCTCAAAAAGCTTCCGACAATAAAAAGTGCCGCCGATTCCATTTCTGACGCAAGACATCCAAGCCTTTTCCAGGCTTCCCATTTATTCATAAGTTCGTAGCTTACGGGCATTCTTTCAGGGTTATGCTGGCCGTAAAATGAATCTTTGCATTGGACTATACCGGTATGATGTTCATACCCAAGATTTTTTGATGCCTGAATAAGAGAATTTACAACATCAATGTTCGCAACGGCAGGAAATTCTATAGGGGCATATTCTTTTGAAGTTCCTTCCATACGAATTGCTCCTGTTGCGATTACAATATCACCGCCTTTTACATTTATGTCCATTCCGCCACATGTCCCGACTCTTATAAATGTCTTTGCTCCGATGTTTACCAGTTCCTCCATTGCAATGGATGCTGACGGACCTCCTATACCGGTCGAAGTTACGCTTACCTTTACTCCGTTTAAGAAACCGGTATAGGTTGTAAATTCTCGTCTGTCAGCTATAAGTTTTGCATCATCAAAGTATGCTGCAATTTTTTCGCATCTTTTCGGATCTCCTGGCAATATTACATATTCTCCGACATCGCCTTTGTTAAGTCCGATATGATATTGTTCTCCATGTTGTGAATATTTCATGATTTTCCTTTGAATATTTGTAAATTTTCAGACAAAGTAATATATTGCGATTGCAACTAAAACTGTCCGCTTTTCAATTTTTGTATAACAAGATCTGAAATATCAACGCCGCCTACAAAGATTACTCTATAGTCAACAATAGCATCAAGTTTCTGTTCAACCAATACCTGTTTTGTGGCTGCCTGAATTTTATTATAAACCTGCTCTTCTTTATCAGCTTTTAATTTCATATAAGCATCCTGTTTTAATCTGAATTCTTTGGCAGTTTGTTCTTCAAAATTTTGTTTTTTCAAAGGTGTATCTAAAGATTTGTATTGTTTTTCTTTGTCAACCATATATTGCTGCATTTCAAGAGCTTTTGCATCAATATCTTTTACAGCCTGTTGGGCAAATGGGAAATTATCCTGAACTTTCTGGTAATCAATATACCCTACGCCGGCGGCATTTGCCTGGTTCCCGAGTACAAGAAATAAACCTGCTGTCATTAAAAGTGCTGTTAATTTTAATTTTTTCATGTCGTAATACCTCCTAAGGAATTTATTAATACATTAAGTCGCCTACACCGAAAGTAAAGTAACCGCCTCTGTTTCCGTTGTCTCCCGGATTGGTGAGCGGAATACCGTAATCAATTGATAACGGTCCCATCCCGGGGATATAGAGTTTCAAACCGATACCTGCAGATACTGCATACATAGGTCTGTCGTATATTTGGTCAGTAATTGACGGGTTGAATATTTTACCTGCATCAACCCAGGCAGTAAATCTAAGATTATTCAAGAAATTAATTCTTGTTCTGTCAAGAAAAGGGATAGGTGTTGCAAATTCTACACTACCCATAATAAAGGCATCACCTGTACCTACACCGCTCATTTTGAAACCTCTGATTGTGTAGGGGCCACCTAATCTGTATGCCATTACTTCAGGCATATTGTCGCCGTGAATTTTCCCGCCGCCTTTTGCAGTGAATGATAACGACGACTTTTTCCCGACGGGAATGTATTGTTTTACCATACCGGTTAATTTACCGTGGGTTTTGTTAAAGTCTATCAGACCGAATTCTTCATCAAATCTTAAGCTTGCCATTGTACCTTTTCTGGTAACTGTAGCATTATCACGTGTATCATAAAGCAAGGCCGGGCTTAATGACAGGAATAAGCCGCCTTCCAATTGTCTTGCACGTTCTGAAATCGGTATATTATATTGAGAGTAAAGATTACTGATTTTTCTTCCATCACCTTCGGAAACATCAATGTTTTCAACTCCGAGTGAGAAAGTTCCTGTTACGTGTTTGTTCCATTTCATCCTGTGAGCAACTGTAGCTTCTGCTCCTACACGTCTTTCAATTGCAAGAGGAACCTGATAAGAACCAAAATCTCTATAGAACACTTTACTCATTAAAGATGTATCCGCGTTATAAAAATATGGTTTAAAGTAACTTAGTTCGGCTTGCAGGTTCATTCTGCGTTTTATTGATGAGTCATTAAGAATTACACCGGTACCTGCGATACCGTTAAGAGAAATTCTTTCATTTCTGCCCATAAAGTTGTTGTCAGAAATTCCGACTGACCCAAAAACACCGGTAACCGAATCAATACCGCCGCCGACGGATATACTTGCAGTTCTTTGCTCTTCAATGTTGATTGTAATATCATATTTGTCAGGGTCATCTGTCGGCTCAATTTCTCTTGTTACATCTTTGAAAGCCTGAGTTGCATATAATCTTACAAGATCTTCTTTCAGCAGGTTTTCGTTATAAACCTGTCCTGGTTCGGTTAAGACATTTCGTTCAATAACATAATCTTTTGTTTTTTCGTTGCCTGATATCAGTATTCTGTTAATTGTTCCTTCTTTTATACTGATGTTGACTGTTCCGTCAGGGTCATCAGATACAGAATCAATTCTTGCAAGTATATAACCTTTTGAGCTGTAACAGTCCTGAATTTTAGCAATAGCTTCATTAATTTCGGCAATATTTTGTGGTTTGCCTTTCATTGGCAAAAGATAGGTTAGTATTTCATCGGTAGAGATTACGGTATTGCCTTCGATTGTAAAATCAGTTACGGGAGCATTTTCTTCAAGTACAATTTTTAAAGTAACTGTACCGTCAGAATTATTTACCGGGATAGCTTTCATTTTTTCGGTAAAATAGCCCATTTCATAAATAGCTTTCAGGTCATGGCGGACAAGCTCTCTGCTGTAAGCTTCTCCTTGCTGAAGTTTCATTTGCTGCAGGATAAGAGATTTATCAATAACATTGTTTCCGATAATTTCAATATTTTTAATTATTTTTTCACCTTTTTTAGCAGAGGAAGTTGTCGTATTTACTGATGCAGAAGCCGATTGGGGCTCGGTAGTAGAATTTGTTTGAACATCAGACTGCGGCTGAACGTCATGTATTTCCGTATCAACCGTATCTCCCCAAAAATTACCTTTTGCACAGCTCTGAAGCGGACACATTATAACCAGCATCAGGGCTATTAAAGATATGTATATTTTTTTGTTTAAGTTCAAAAAATCTCTACCTTAAAAACTTCAATGTTACTATCCTAAAAATATTATATCATGAATTAAAAAAAGTGGAACATGTAAATTATGTTAAACATCTTTTGTAAACATCATTTTTATTAAGTTTATAAAGCTCTGATAAAATTACTGAAATTTCTTTAGCTTTAAAATTTTTTGATTTTAATAAAGTTATTTTTTCATTAATATCAATATCTTCACAACTATTTTCTTCCTGACGGAAAATAAGACCGGCTATTTCTCCTTTTATGGGATTATTTTGAAAATAATTAATAACTTTTTCCGTATCGTCAATAACAATTTCTTCAAATATTTTTGTCAATTCTCTGCCTATTGCAACTCGTGAATTCGGTCGTGTTTCTTTAATGATTTTCATTGTGTCAAGAATTCTGTTCGGAGAATCATAGAAAACCATATCAGTTGATTTATATTTTTTTATAATGGTTTGAATTTGTGATTTTGTTTTTGGTAAAAAACCGATAAATGTAAAATCTTCTCCTTTTCTGGGTACTTGAGAAAGAAATGTTGCGACAGCATTTGCTCCAGCAAGTGCTGTTACGGAAAAATTATGTTTTCTCAATTCCTCGACAATTACAGCACCTGGATCGCAAAAAAGCGGAGTTCCGGCATCGGAAACAAGTGCAATTTTTTCTCCTTCTTTTAATATTTTCAAAAAGAAATCTACACGTTCTTTTTCATTAAACTTATGATATGAAATACATTTTGTTGTAATATCAAAATGATTAAGTAATTTTTGAGTTACCCTCATATCTTCGCAGGCAATTAAATCTACGGATTTTAGAATTTCAATTGCTCTGATAGTTATATCTCCAAGATTGCCGATTGGTGTCGGAACTATGTAAAAATTATATTCTTTCATAGTATATATTATATAGTAAACATAAAAAATATTATTGGAATATTTCCCTCTCTTGGGAGAGGGATAAAGGGAGAGGGTTTTATTATTCGGGAACTGTGCGTCCCCGCACCCCGCACCTAGTCTTCTTTCTCTTTGCATCGCAACAAAGAGAAAGAAGACTGGACAAGAAAGAGAAACACGATGACCGTTTAATTACTGCTAAACTCAACCCGAAACGAGTGAACTCGCTATATATTTGTCATCCTGAACTTGTTTCAGGATCTCATTTTCCCGCTCAAACAGCACTCGTTCTGTTGTTGTTTCGTTAAGCAGTAATTGTTGAAAATGTTTCGTGCGCTTTGCGCACAGATATTAGCTTGCCCTCCTGCCTTCTTATCCTCTTGCCCTCGTATCATCTTCTCTTTAAGATAAGATGATACTAATAATATTTATTATGGTATAATAAATTTATGGGAAGTATAAAAATTGTTTCGCCGGTCAAAAAGCCTGATGATATTGACGTTTTCGCAAAAGAAACATCTTGCAGGGATTATTATGTTTACTATAAAAAGTTTTTAAATAACAACTTTGAGTATGTTAATGAGTTTGTGGATGCCGCAAATCGTAATGATTGTAATATATATATAAATTTTAAACATGATATTACTGAAGAAAATCTGCCTGAAATCAAAAAAATGTTGAAATTTTTAAAAACAGCGGGGATTGATGGAATTTTTATTAATAGTTTTGCGATATTAGAAGCAATTAAGGTTTTTAATCTTCCTTTTAAAGTAATTGTAGATTCATATTTTGATATTCATAATTTGGCGGGAATTGATTTTATCAATAATTTTCATAAGGTTGATGAAATTATTATTACTGAAGAAATCTATATGAAAAATATTGCGAAAATTAAGCAGTACACAAAGCTCCCTCTTGCAATAGACAGCGATAACCTGCCTTATTGTGCTGAAGATATTAAAAAACTAAAGGCTATTGACAGTGTTGTTATCAAAGGGAAATTTAATAATTCTGATGAAATATTAGAGGCAATCGAACTTATTCAAAAAATTCTTGATAAACCTAAACTTTTTAAACATCAAAAACTTCCGTTTAAGCATGTAAGAAAGAGTATTTATAGTACAAATCACTTTTTGGGAGTTGTTGTCAGTGCAGAAGGACAAGATTTTAAGTTTAGCCGAAATATAAGAAATTTTGAATGGAAAATTGTAAAACCAAAGGTTCGACAGACATTTGACTATTCTAAAAAAGATATTTATAAGATAAACTTGCGTCTTTCTGAACTTGCTCAGCTCAAAGAGTTGGAAAAATATATTAAAAAAGCTGGAACATGTCCTGTTTATTCCGTAGAATATGGGGAAATTCTTGCAACATGCGATTTAGCAACAAGCAGTTTCAGTGATATAATTATGAAGGTTAAAAAATTCTGTACCAAGCATGGAATAAAATTTCAGCTTTCAACCCCTAGAATTCTTATAGAACGGGATTTTGACAGAGTTTATGAGTATGTTAAGCAGATACTTCTTACAAGTCCGGCGCCTGATACTCTGATAATAAATAATATAGGTTATTTTTGGACAGCAATTAATGATGCTGAGATTAATCATATTCCGATAGAAATCGGGCAGGGAATAAATTTATTGAACAGCCTTTCAATAAAATGTTTGAATAATCTTGCACCGATTAATACAGTGGATTTTACTTCGTTTTCAGATATTGAAAGTACGATAAAAACTATAAAAAAGATAAAAAATGATATTCCGAATAAAAAATATACAATTGCCGGTAATATCAGGGTTCCAAGTTTGGGGCTTTGTCCGTTGAATAATGACAGTGCAATAATTTCGCGCCTTTCCTGTAAGGCACCTTGTCATAGAGGCGGGTACGGATTGCATGACCCTTCATTAGATAAGATTTACCCTTTTACTTGCGATGGTTTTTGCAGAATGCATATGTTTGAAGATAAAATACTGGAAGAATTTGATAAGGTTGAAGAATTATACAGAGCAGGCGTCAATGAATTTGTATTTGATTTCAGTGCATTGCCGGCAAGGTTTGTTCCGATTTTGCTTGATAAATTTTTTCAGAAATAAGCTCTAATTCATGGAAGGCTTAACTCCCTCCGTGATTATGTAGGGGAAGGGGGTGGGTATCAATAAATACATAGTGAACAAAATAAAAATCGTAACCCATCCAGACTTTCCCTAAACAGGGAAGGATTAATATCTCTATAAAAAAAGAACCTGTAATTATACAGGTTCTTTTTAAGATTTCAAACTAGCCTAAGACTATTTGCTGTATAATACTGCTCTTGCAGCAACAGAGTTAGGTAATACTGTTTGATCGTAGAACTTAACAGGATAAATATCTGTCGGGTTTTTGATTTCGCAATCATCATCAGTACCATTACCAGCATCACATTGAACGATTCTGTTAGGAGCTTTGATACCGTTAACATCGATAAAACCATAACATTCTTTAGCAGTAGCACCATCAGATTGTGTACATGCAGTTGCTTGAGTTGGGTTGAAAGTAAACATAATACCATCATTAAAGAATAATGTTATGTTACTTGCGCCAACAGGTACATCGGCATTAACGCCTTGACCTTTTCCTGCTGAGCTGTATTTAGCTTCATAAGTAGCACCTTTAGGATCTTCAAAAGTACCGGTTTCGGTTCTAACAACGTTCATTCTGCTTGTCAACATAGTTTGTAAACCATAGCTTCCGTCAGCATCAGAATCCAAATCAGCGAAGCTCCATTCATCCAAAGCAACGTTCAAAGTTACAGCTTGAGACAAAGCTGATAAAGCTTTTTTGTAAGCAGCCTTGTACTGAGCACCTTGAGTAGAGTTCATCAATGTAGGCATAGTCATTGCAGCTACAACCCCGATGATACCTAATGTGATTAACACTTCTGCGAGTGTAAAGCCGAATCTTTTTGTCATAATCTTTTCACCTTTCTTTTTAGTAAAACTTTCTGATTCCTCAAAAATGTTCTACGCTTTTATATCTCTATCCTCTATAATTATTGTTAATCGAATCTCTCAAAAAAATGTGGATATGCATAAAAACTCTTTTGAAAAATCTTTTTGTATCTTTATTTTAAAGTATTTTATCTAAAAAGTCAATAGCTTAACAAAAATTATTAATTAATTTTAACTAATTCTAAAGGATTAGATAGGTAAAAATCATACGGATGGTGTAGAAAATTTCTAATAACTTAAATCTTTTATTTTGTTACTCTGTATTTATTGTTACCCACCCCTATCCCCTCCCTATTTAGGGAGGGGTAATAAAAAAACGGCGGGGTGAAACTCCGCCG
Organism: Candidatus Gastranaerophilales bacterium; assembly: GCA_944324295.1. Classification (GTDB taxonomy): domain Bacteria; phylum Cyanobacteriota; class Vampirovibrionia; order Gastranaerophilales; family Gastranaerophilaceae; genus Stercorousia. The sequence goes on along the minus strand of CALUVX010000041.1, from coordinate 931 downwards.
ACAAAAAGATTCGAACTTTTTGAAGCGTGCCCTATCAAACTTATTTTACGTGAAGGACAACGCCTGATTTCTATTATTTGCTGTACAATACTGCTCTTGCAGCAACAGAGTTAGGTAATACTGTTTGATCATAGAACACAACTGGATATACATCTGTAGCATTATTAATATCACAATTGTCTTTATCTGCATCACTATTGTCACATTGAATAAGTCTATTTGGTGCTTTTATACCATTTACATCAATAAAACCATAGCAGGAGGTTGACGTTACCCCTTCTTCTCGTGTGCAATTTAATGCTACTGTTGGATCAAATGTAAACATAATGCCATCATTAAAGAATAATGTTACATTGTTTGTACCTATACTAATAGGAGTACCGGGTGTTACTTGTGTAGACTCAGGGAATTTACCTGTAGCACTTACTACAACTTTATATTCATTGTCTTTTGAATCTACAAATGTTCCAGTTTCTGTTCTAACAACATTCATCCTCTCTTTTAGCATGGATTCTAATTTGTAGGTACTGTTATCAGCATCTGCAAAACTCCAATCATCAAGAGCAACATTCAAAGTTACAGCTTGAGACAATGCTGATAAAGCCTTTTTGTAGGCTGCTTTGTACTGTGCACCCTGTGTAGAATTCATCAATGTAGGCATAGTCATTGCGGCAACTACCCCGATGATACCTAATGTGATTAACACTTCTGCGAGTGTGAAACCTGAAATTTTTCTCATAATCTTTTCACCTTTCTTTTTTTGTAAAGACTTACTCTCTTAATTACTCTATGTTATTGTCCAATTTTCGTATATGCATAAATCATAGTTTTTACAAAAGTAATAGTTATACACTTATTTTAAATTATTTTTCAGTGATTGTCAAGGGGTATAAAGTGTTTATTACGGAATTTGAATTAAAAAACGTGTTAG
>CALUVX010000040.1 GCA_944324295.1 Candidatus Gastranaerophilales bacterium | reverse complement strand
CTTTCTCTCTGATAATTCTTCCGTAATTTGCGGGATCATCAAGTATAGTACTCATAATTGTCAGGTCTGAATTTTTTGAATTGTGATACTCGATAAATTTTCTGATACTATCTTCGGTCATTAACGGTAAATCTCCGTTAAGAATAATAACTTCTCCTTCAAAGTTTTCAAGATACGGGCAGGCCATTGAAACCGCATGACCTGTTCCTAATTGAGGAGATTGAAGAATTGTTTTTGCGCATTTGTAATTTTTTTCAACAAATTCCGTAACTTCTTCTGCGTGGTGTCCAACAATTACAAACGATTCACTGACTATATTTTTAGAACTGTCTAAAACATAGCCGAGCACCGGTTTCCCGAATATTTTGTGCAATACTTTTGATGTATTTGATTTCATTCTTGTGCCTTTTCCTGCTGCAAGAATTACTGATTTAATTTCTTTATTCATACTTCTCTCCTTCGGTATTATTATACTATAAAAATGAGTGTGCCGTTCAATACGTGGAATTAGCTTTTGTATATTTTTCGCTGATTTTGATTGTTATGTTATAATTTCTGTATGGAAAAGCATAAGACAGCAGTTGTTGCAATGAGCGGCGGAGTTGACAGCTCTGTTACGGCACTTCTTTTACAACAACAGGGATATAAAGTTATTGGTTTGACTGGTAAGATGATAAATTCATCTGATACTGTTGTTTCTAATGCTAAGCGTGTGGCGGATAAATTGGGAATTGAGCATTATTCCTGTGATGTTACAGAAAAATTTAATGATAAAGTTATTGATTATTTTGTAAATTCCTACCGCGCCGGAAAAACTCCTAATCCCTGTATTGTGTGTAATCAATATATTAAGTGGGGCGAGCTTTTTGATTATGCCGTTAATGAATTGGGGGCCGATGTTTTTGCAACAGGACATTACGCTGATATAAGATGTGTTGACGGCATTTATAAGCTTTACCCGGCAAAAGATGAACATAAGGACCAGCTTTATTTTCTTTATCGTTTAGCTCAAAAGCAGTTATCAAAAACTATTTTCCCGTTATATCATTATGACAAATCGGAAGTTAAGCAGATTGCCGTTGATTTTGATCTGCCGCCAAAGGATTCTAAAGAAAGTCAGGATATCTGTTTTATCCAAAAACCAATGACTACAAAAAGATTCTTATCAGAAAAATTTGGAGAAAAGAAAGGCGATTTTATTGATATACTTACAGGCAAAAAATGGGGCGAGCATCAGGGCTGCTACCAGTACACAATAGGCCAGCGCAAAGGGATTGGGATTGCTGCTCCGTATCCTTTGTATGTTATTGATATTGACCCTGAAAAAAATATCGTATATGTAGGGCGCGAAGAAGATAATTACAGGAAAAACTGTAAACTTTCGGATTTAAATTTGACTTATGATGTAAAAAAACATGAATTTGATGCCTGGGTAAAAATTCGTTATAACATGGAGCATAAAAAGGCTCATGTAAGATTGTTCAGTGATTTTGCCGATATTGAATTCTATGAGCCAGTTAATTCAATTACAAACGGTCAATCCGGTGTTTTGTATGATATAGATGATAAACACTTGATTGGCGGCGGTTTTGTTGTAAGATAATATTTCTTAACAAAGCATAAAAGAATAGCAATTTTACAAATTTTCATTTTTTAATATTCCCGAATAAGGGTTAAATATTATGAAAATTGTAAGCACAAATTCTATACACAAAATTGACACAATAAACTTAAAACATACTAATTCGTCAAATTTTCAAAAATCTCATGATATAGTATCATTTACAGGTCTCGTGGTAAGGCCTGTAAATGATAAGACTGAAATAAAAGAATTGGTTAACCTGTTTTATGATGCATTGAAACATAATATAGAGCCGAATGCCAAGTCTCATAAATTTATAGAGAAGGCAGACAGATTTCTTGCGACATTCCCTTTTATTACGGCCGCAAAACAGTCAGGTTCTATAACTGAAGTTATAAAATCTGGAAATAAATTAGCCGGTGGCTATTTAATGAATATAAATAAAGTTAATTCAACTGCACATATTGGGTTTGTAACTATTGCTCCTGAATATATGAAAACGCGTACCGGTATTGCTTTATTAAAACTGATTGGTAAGAGAATTTCTCAAAATCTTCAACTTAATAATATAAAAGAGTTGACCTGGACAACAAATTCAAAAAATAAACAAATAAACAGCATGTTAAAAAGATTTAACGCTGAAAAAATTCGAAAAATCGGCTCGGAAACCGAGTATAAGATTTCTGTAGACAAATTTAAATCTAAATTAGAAAATTTGTAATTAAATCAGTTATAAAAGTAATATCTTTATTGGATAAATCTTTTCTTTACTTTTATTTTTTACGGCTGTATCATGGTTTTGCCTAGGGAGGGTCAATTATGTATAATCCAAAATCACACGATGCCGATGAATTTATTTCGCATGAAGAAATTCTTGATACTTTAAAATACGCTGATGAGAATAAAAATAATATTGAGCTTATTGATAAAATATTAGAAAAAGCTAAGCTAGGGAAAGGCTTAACCCACCGCGAGGCATCTGTTCTTCTTGCATGTGATATTGAAGATAAAAATAAGGAAATCTTTGAACTTGCAAAGAAAATAAAATTGGATTATTACGGAAACAGAATAGTTCTTTTTGCACCTCTTTATTTATCAAATTACTGTGTAAACGGTTGCGTTTATTGTCCTTATCATGCTAAAAATAAGCATATTCCGCGCCGTAAACTCACACAGGAAGAAATTAAAAATGAAGTTATAGCACTTCAAGATATGGGGCATAAAAGATTGGCAATTGAATCAGGCGAAGATCCGGTTAACAATCCTATTGAATATATTTTAGACTCAATAAAAACAATTTACGGAATTAAACATAAAAACGGTTCAATAAGACGTGTAAATGTTAATATTGCCGCAACTACAGTCGAAAATTACAGAAAGTTACATGAAGCAGGAATCGGAACATATATCCTGTTTCAAGAAACTTATAACAAAGAAAGTTACGAAAAACTTCATCCGACAGGCCCGAAACATAATTACAAATATCACACTGAAGCTATGGATAGAGCCATGCAGGGCGGGATTGACGATGTCGGTTTAGGTGTTCTTTTCGGACTGGAATCTTACAGGTATGAATTTGCGGGAATTTTGATGCATGCTGAGCATCTTGAAGCCGCATTTGGGGTTGGCCCGCATACTATCAGTGTTCCAAGAATAAGAAAAGCTGATGATATTGACCCCGAAACTTTTGACAACGGAATTGATGACGATACATTCGCCAAAATCGTTGCCTGCATAAGAATTGCAGTTCCGTATACAGGCATGATAGTTTCCACTAGAGAAAGCGCCGAGTGCAGAAAACGTGTTCTGGAACTTGGTATTTCGCAGATTTCGGGCGGTTCAAAAACAAGTGTCGGGGGGTATTTTAAACCTATGCCTGAAAAAGAAGATTCAGCGCAATTTGATGTATCTGACAGACGTCCGCTTGATGAAGTTATAAAATGGCTCATGGAACTCGGTTATCTGCCAAGCTTCTGTACAGCCTGCTATAGAAACGGCCGTACGGGAGACAGATTTATTGAAATCTGCAAAGAAAAACAAATACATAACTTCTGCCACCCGAATGCTATTCTGACTTTGAAAGAATACCTTGAGGATTATGCATCGGAAGAAACGAAAAAAGTCGGTGATGCATTAATTGAAAGAGAAGTTAAAATTCTCGAATGTCCGCAATGCGTAAAGTCAAAAGTCGCAGAAGATTTAGAAAAAATTGAAGCCGGCGGTAGGGATTATAATTTTTAGTTTTTATTATTTAAATTTCCCGTCTGCCTTCAATGGCTTTTGCGATAGTAATTTCATCGGCATATTCAAGGTCTGCCCCTACAGGCAGACCAAATGCTATTCTTGAAATTTTAATGCCGAAAGGTTTTATAAGTTTGCTTAAATAAAGGCTTGTAGCTTCACCTTCAACTGACGGACTGAGAGCTAATATAACTTCTTTTACTTTCTCATCTGTCAGACGGTTAAGAAGCTCTTTAATTCTAATGTCATCGGCACCTATTCCGTCCATTGGAGAAATCAGCCCCTGCAAAACATGATACAAGCCCTTATATTCATTTGTTTTTTCAACAGCTATTAAACCTTTGGTTTCGGCGACAACACAAATTGTCGATTTATCACGTGTTGGTGATTGACAAATTTCGCATGGGCTTGTCGAAGAAAGATTAAAACATATCTCGCATGTCTTAGTATTTTCTTTTGCTTCAATCATACTTTTTGCGAATTTTTCCACCTCGGATTTGGGCATTCTTAATAGATAAAATGCCATTCTTTGAGCGGATTTCGGCCCTACGGACGGAAATTTTTGAAAATGCTCTATCAAAGATGCTATTGATTTAGGATAAATCATTAGAAATTTAATCCCGGAATATTAATGCCGCCTGTTACGGCTTTCATTTTATCTTCCATTGTTTTGGAAGCTTTGTCGCTAGCCTGTTTAATTGCTGAAGAAATGATGTCTTCAAGCATTTCAACAGTATCAGTGTCAACAGAAGATGGGTTTTCAGGGTTAACAGCTTCTGCTGTCAATTTTATTGATTTGAATTTGCCCTGTCCGTCGCAAATAACTTTTACTGCACCATTTGCAGCTTCTCCCGTTATTTCAAGGTTAGCAAGTTCTTCCTGAGTGTCTTTTAATTTTTTTTGCAAGCCTTGAGCTTGTTTCATCATTTGCATAATGTTCATAAGTTTTCTCTCCTAAGTCTGAATTTAAAATATCTCTATCCCTATTGTAACACAATTGGTTTTTACAGCAATTTATTATATAATAAAAATATGAAAAAATACACCTATGTTGCTGAATCTTTAAAAAACGGACGGATTATGCGCTGGACATTTATGCCGCTGAAGGTTTATATTGCACCTATGAAGTTTTATTCAAAGCAGGGACAGGAATATAAATACAGGCAAATGGTGATAAAAGCATTAAACGAATGGCAGTCTGCAACAAAAGGAAGGGTGGCATTTAAGGTTGTGAATACTCTTTTGGAATCTAACGTAAATGTAGATTGGAAAAGGGTTGAACGCAAAGCTCTCGGGCATTGTTATTTTAATTTCGATGGTTCAAACAGACTTTATGGGGCGGAGGTGGCTATAGGCTTAACTGAGGGGCTGGTCCATGCGGATTATATGGATGAAAATGAAGTTTATCATACTATTTTGCATGAAATTGGCCATGCTATTGGGTTGGGGCACAGTCATAACCCTTCTGATATTATGTACACACCACACCAAAAGGGTGTTAACAGTATTTCCCAAGGCGACAGACTTACGGTAAACTGGCTTTATACCTTACCACAGGGAGCTGACACTGCTGAAGTCTCATCAAAATACGGCATAGGCGGAAGTAACATTGATGAAATTATAGCTAAATTTATTGACAGAAAATCGCCAACAGAGTTTGAAAAAGTTAAAGCATCAATAAAACTCCCTAAAAGAGATTTGCTAGAAGAGCAAGAAGCAATAGCAAATTTGCGTAAATATCATATGGCATTGCAAAATGTTCAAATTTCAGATGATATGAGAAAATTTTTTATTAATAAACACCGTGAGCAGTAATTGTTTAATGTAAATTTGTAAAACAGATAAATGTAAATATTTGCTATAAATTTTTTTGGTTGTATAATTAATTTGTATTAAATATTTTTTAAGGGATATATTTATATGACAGTTCAAGATTGGTTTGAAAAACGTAAGCAGGCTCAAATTCAAAGACGCCAGCTTGAAGGCAGAGTTGAATTAGATATGGATCCTGATTTGTGGACCAAGTGTGTTCACTGTGATGCACAGCTTTTGAAAGAAGATTTAATAAAAAATGATATGGTTTGTCCTGTTTGTGATTACCATTTTAGGATAAATGCGAGAACAAGAATTAAACAACTTTTTGATGAAAATTCTTTTGAAGAGCTTTTTACGGAAATTAAGCCGGCAGATCCTCTTGAATTTGTTGATACGGAAAGTTATAAGGACAGATTAGCTAAGGCTCAGCAAAAAACAGGGCTGAATGATGCTGTTATAACTGGTATTGCAACTATTGAGGGTAATAAAGTTGCTACGGCTGTTATGGATTTTGATTTTATTGGCGGCTCAATGGGCAGTGTTGTAGGAGAAAAAGTTACAAGAATTATTGAAAAAGCAATTGAACTTCGATTGCCGGTCCTTGCTGTTACTTCATCGGGTGGTGCAAGGATGCAGGAAAGTGCTTTAAGTCTTATGCAAATGGCAAAAACTTCTTGTGCAGTGTCAAGACTTGATGATGAAGGGCTTTTATATATCAATCTTTTAACCGAACCGACATTTGGAGGTGTAACGGCAAGTTTTGGTATGCTCGGAGATATTATTGTAGCTGAACAAGGTGCAAGAATAGGGTTTGCGGGACGCCGTGTTATAGAACAGACTATCAGGCAAAAACTTCCGTCTGACTTTCAGACCGCGGAATATTTGCTTAAATACGGACAGGTTGATGTTGTATCTTCAAGAAAAGAGCTGAGAAGTACATTGGCTAAGATTTTGGAAATGCACAAAGTCGTACAGTAAGAGGATTAACAAATTATGACAGCAATTTTGGATTTTGAAAAACCTATTTTGGAAATTCAGGAAAAAATTGAAGAATTAAAAAAAATAAGTTTGGAGTCAGGCATGGATCTTAATAAAGAAATTGAAACTTTTGAACAACAGGCTGAGGATTACAGAAAGGAACTTTATTCTAATTTAAAGCCTTCACAGAAGCTTCAAATAGCCAGACATCCGGAAAGACCAAATTTTTTGGACTACGTAAATCATATTTGTGAGGATTTTGTAGAACTTCATGGGGATAGAGAAGGTATGGATGATCGTGCAATAATAGGCGGGTTAGCAAAAATTGACGGCAGACCTGTTATGATTATCGGTACGATGAAGGGTAAATCAACAAAAGAAAACCTTGAATATAATTTCGGTATGCCTCAGCCCCAGGGTTACAGAAAGGCTTTAAGACTTTTCAAACACGCAAGTAAATTTAATATTCCGATTATAACACTTATTGATACCCCAGGGGCTTATCCGGGTATAAGTGCAGAAGAAACAAATCAAGGCGGAGCAATTGCTGTTAATTTACGAGATATGGCAAAGCTTGAAGTTCCGGTTATCGCAATTATTACCGGTGAAGGATGCTCCGGAGGTGCATTAGGACTTGCTGTAGCCGATAAAGTATTTTTACTTGAACATGCTTATTATACTGTAATTTCTCCTGAGGGCTGTGCATCAATTCTTTGGCGCGACGCGACAAAAGCTTCAGAAGCGGCTGATGCTTTGAGAATTACTGCTAAAGATTTGCTTCATTTTGATATCATAGACGGAGAAATTAAAGAACCTACAGGCGGTGCCCATACTAATTATGATGAAATTTCGGCTAATATGAAAAAGACTATTTTAGATAGTTTAGATGAACTTTCAAAATTGTCTGTGAAAGATTTGAAGGAAAAACGTTACCAAAAATTTAGAAAAATGGGTGTGTTTTTAGAAGGTTAGAGGGCAGGATGTCAGGAAGACAAGCTGTTTATACTGAATTACAAATACGGATTAACCCTGCACTGGAAGATATTGTTGCTGATTTTTGTTTTGAAAATCTCCCCTGCGAAGGTGTTGTTCTTGCTGAAGAAACTTACAAAGATTTGGAAATGATATCAACTACTGAGGGAACTTTAAAGGTTTTTCTTAATCCTGATAGTCATTCTGAACTTGTTTCAGAATCTTATATAAGACAAATTTTAACCGCAGAGCGGGAGCTTTTAAAATCTCGCGGGTTAACTGATGAAGAGCTGGGAAGCTGGGAATTTGTAATTTCTGATAGGCCTAATGAAGATTGGTCAAAAAAAAAGAAAGAAAAATGGGGGATAACACATGTATCTGATAAAATTGTGATTGTTCCTGATTGGTTGGACTATAATCCTAAAGCGGATGATGTTGTTATAAGGCTTGAACCTGGATGTGCTTTTGGTACAGGAACTCATCAAACAACACAGTTATGTATGAAAGCAATAGAAAAATATATGCCCGAAAATGCAAAAGTCGCTGATATTGGTATGGGTTCTGGTATTCTTGCAATTTGTGCTAAAAAGTTCGGTGCATCTTATGTATACGGTTGTGATAATGATGATACTGTTATTGATGTTGCAAAAGATAATGCATTAAAAAATAATGTTGAGTGTAAATTTGAGTTAAATACAGCAGATAAAATAACTGAAAAATTTGATTTTGTACTTGCAAATATTCTTCATAATGTTTTGGCTGATATCATGGGTGATTTGAAAAATATTATGAATAGCGGGGCAATTATGGTTTTGTCAGGTATTTTGGACGAGAAAAAGCTGGTTGTAATTGATGCAATTAATAAATTTAATTTGGAGCTTATCGAGGAAGCTCATCAGGATCAATGGGTTGCTCTGATTGTGAGAAGGAAGTTGGGTTAGGATGAGAACATTATTATCATCTCCTCATTTTTGGGGAATTTTAACTTTATTAATCGCTGCTGCTGTAATTGTCGGAAGCGTCTGGATTCTTAAGTATTCTTACAGTTTGATTTTGCCTGAAGATTACGGTAAGTTAAAAAATAAATTCGGAACACCTTTAAAATCAATTGATATAATGATTAAACGTGTTCCTTTGCCTGAAATTCTCTGCTTTTTGGGTATTCATTATATTCACCTCAATGCACCTGATACAGGAAAGGTTGATATTTATGGAGATAAAATTGTTTTTAGCGCGCAAAACTATGCACTTGTAATCAATACAAAAGATCCAGATTTTGCAAAGAAAGTGTATATAGAACAGCCTTATGTAACTATATCAAATTTTGAAGGAGAGCTTCCTGAAAATGGATCTCCCATCGGATTAGAAATTATTTTAACAGATGAACTTAATCAATTAATTATGAATATAATGGAGAGTAATCAAAATGTCTAAAACCGCAATAATTATACCTGCTCGCTACGGCTCATCAAGGCTTGAAGGCAAACCGCTTTTAAAAGTTGCAGATAAACCTATTATACAATGGGTTTATGAAAAGGCAATGCAGTCAAAACTTGCTGATATTATAATTGTCGCAACCGATGATGAACGTATTTTTAATGCTGTAAAATCATTCGGCGGAAACGTAGAAATGACTTCGGTGAACCATAAATGCGGATCTGACAGGATAAAAGAAGTTGTTATGCGTCATCCTGAAATTTCTTATATTGTAAATCTTCAGGGAGATGAGCCTCTAATAAAACCGGAAAGTATTGATGAAGTTGCAAGAAATGTTAAAGAGGATAAAGATGCTGATATTTCAACTTTGATTCGTAAAATTACCCCTGAAGAAGCGGAAAATCCGAATCTTGTAAAATGAGTTATTGATAATTCCGGTTTTGCGATGTATTTTTCCCGTTCTAAAATACCTTTTGAAAGAAATGCGAACCAGGCTGACTTTTATGGGCATTTAGGAATTTATGGGTATAAGCGTGAAGCCTTAATAAAAATGACAGAACTTCCACAAGGTAGTTATGAGAAAGCGGAAAGTCTTGAACAATTAAGAGCATTACAAAATGGAATGAAAATTAAGACTTCCATAGTTGATTTTGTACCTGTGGGTATAGATACTGCTGAGGATTTGGAACATTTTAAAAGAATTATTTCTAAGGCTGTATAAATAAAATGCTTGGATTTACGTCAAACATTTCAGCAATTTTTAAAAGCATGTTTAAACTGACGCGTTCTCTACAGTTTTCAACTCTGCTGATAAATTCTCTTGAACAATTTAAATTTTCAGCCATTTTCTCTTGAGATAATTTAGCATTTGTTCTCAGCTTCTTGATATTTTCAGCAATAATATTGTGATATTTAATCTCTTTATTCTCCATAATATATATTAAAGCTATATATTACAATTAAAGCTATGAAGAAGAACATCACACAGTTGCCTATAAAATAATTGAATAAAAAAAAATATAAAAGTACTTGCATTTTTTACAAAATTAAATTAATATATATATACAAATATTAAAAAAAATTTAAAAAAGTCAATATTTTGTAATATTTTATATTTGTGTTATATTTAAGGTGTTAGATTATTGTAACGAAGGAAATGAAGACTATGACTGAAAATGCTGAAATGCCTAATGAAACGGAAGATCGTCAGAGAATACTTTTAGCTGATGATGAAGCCAGTATTAGAAGAATACTGGAAACAAGATTGAAAATGGCTGGTTATGATGTTTATACAGCGCAAGACGGTGAAGAAGCTGTTAATGCATTTAATAAATATAATCCTGATTTAGTTGTTCTTGATGTAATGATGCCTAAAATGGATGGTTACGGTGTAACAAGAGAAATCAGAAGAACATCTGATGTACCTATTATTATACTTACTGCTTTGGGAGATGTTTCCGAACGTATAACAGGCCTTGAGCTTGGTGCAGATGATTATGTTATTAAGCCATTTAGCCCCAAAGAATTGGAGGCAAGAGTTAAGGCCGTATTAAGAAGAACTAATAACAGAGAAACTGTTACTCCGGCAGGAAAAGTTACTAAAAATGTTATAACTACAGGTAATATAAAAATAGATACTGCACGTCGTCAGGTATTTAGAAAAAATGAAAGAATTCGTTTGACTGGAATGGAATTCAGTTTATTAGAATTACTCGTAAATAATTCAGGACAGGCATTTTCAAGAAATGAAATATTACAGCATGTTTGGGCTTATCCGCCGGATCACAGAATAGATACACGTGTTGTTGATGTTCATATTTCAAGATTACGTTCTAAGTTAGAGGCAGATCCGGCAAACCCTGAGTTAATATTAACGGCTCGCGGAATTGGTTATATGTTTCAAAGAATAAGCTAATTATTAAAAACACATAATATAATAAAAGGTTCCGTTTTTATATAAGCGGAACTTTTTTTATAAAATATTCTTGATTTCAATAATGTTTATGATATTATAGAAAAGTAACAAATGGCGTCTGTCGTCAAGTGGTTAAGACCTCGGATTGTGGTTCCGATATGCATGGGTTCGAATCCCATCAGACGCCCCATTATTAGCCCTAAAACGGGCTTTTTTTGTGGTTTTGTTATTTATTTGATTAGAGTTTATTATTAATAAGGTGTAATGGTGGTAAAGCTTTCCGTAATAATACCTGTTTATAATGTTCAAGATTATTTGGAGACATGTCTAAATTCAATAATAAATCAAACTCTGAAAGATATTGAAATTATTTGCGTAAATGACGGGTCTAGCGATAATTCTCTTGATATTCTGCAAAAGTTTGCATCAAATGACGATAGATTTACTATTATTAATCAGGAAAATTGTGGTCAGGGGATTGCCAGAAATAAGGCTTTGGCTCTTGTTAAAGGGCAATATATTGCATTTGTTGATCCTGATGATTGGATAGAGTTAAATGCATTAGAATGTTTATATAATTTTGCAGAAAAAAATAATGCTGAAGTTGTACAATTTGATTTCAAAATTTTTGATGACGCGTTTAAGGAGTATAAAAATGTAAGCTTGTCAGATAATTTGCAAAAGATATATAAACGTAATTTTCAAGGATTAGTATCATTTAATTGGAGAGATTTTAAGAGTGCTTGCTTGCAAAATTTAGATTTACATGCTTGGACAAGATTGTATAGAACCGATTTTGTCAAAAAGTATAATTTGAAATTTGCGCCTGCAAAGCGTGCAGAAGATCACTTGTTTGTTATAGGTGCTATTTTGCTTGCTGATAAGATTTTTTATTATAAAGATTATTTGTATAATTATCGCTGTCGCATGACTTCAACAGTAAATTCTAAATCGAAGGATAATTTTCAAATTTTTCAAATTCTAGATTCGATGCGTGAATTTATTGCTAATCATGGGCTTTATTCTGAATTGAAGGACGAACTGCAGGTCTATAACAGAACAATTTTGGGATGGCACTATAAACAAACTCCGCTTGAAGATTTGGATAAATATTTGGCAATGTGTAAGGAATATTTATCTGCTGATGATTACAAAAAGATGATTAAGGATGTTAATAAAAAGCGTTCTTTTTGGGAAAATCTCTTTTCATTAAAGAATAAACGCGAAAATGGGGTTAAATATAAGATAATTACTGTTTTGGGAGTTAGTTTCTGCCTTAAAACGACTGCTAAAGACTAAGAACTTTTTTCCAATTCAAGTAATTTTTGTTTAATTTTAATGCCGCCGGCATAACCCGTTAAACTGCCGTTTGATCCGACAACTCTGTGGCAGGGTATTATTATTGCAATTGGATTTTTGTTGTTTGCCATACCGACAGCACGGCATGCTTTTTCGTTTCCAGTTTGTTTTGCGATATATTTATAAGTTACGGTCTGCCCATAAGGGATTTTTTGCAATTCCTCCCAGACTTTTTTTTGAAACGTTGTTCCAAAAGGGGCTAGCGGCAAATCGAAAAATTTTCTCTCTCCATTAAAGTATTCATTCAGTTCATTGAATGTTTGTTTTATAAGCTGTGTTTCTTTTTCTTCTGCATTTATTTTTTTAAAGGAAATATTTGTAATAAATCCGTTTTCTTCAGCAATATAAATTTTTCCTATAAGTGTATCATAAGAATAATAAAACAATGTTTATGACTCCTTTAAATGTTTAACATGTTTATAAATATACAATGCACCAAGTATTCCAAATATTGCAACTATTGCAATATCAAACTTATGCCATAAATGTTTAAAGGCTTCCATGTTTTCGCCCATCTTGACTCCGACATAGACCAAAACATAGCTCCATACAAGTGAGCCTAAAAATGTCAGGGTAAAGAAAATTCTTTTTTTAGCTTTTAAAATTCCTGCGGGTAATGATATAAAAGTTCTTACAACAGGAAGCATTCTGCATAAGAAAAATGCCCAGTCTCCGTATTTTTCAACCCATTTGTCTGCTTCTTCAAGGTCTTTATGCGAAACAAGAAAGTATTTCCCATATTTTTCAACGAATTTTCTGCCTCCGAAGTAACCGAGGTAATATGATGGAATTGAGCCAAGCACACAGCCAAAGGCTCCTGCAATTGCTGCAACATGAAAATTCATTTCACCTTTGCTTACAATGTAACCTGCAAAAGGTAGAATTGCTTCGCTAGGCAGCGGAATATTACAGGATTCTATAGCCATTAAAAGGCTTATTCCCCAGGGGCCCATAACTGTAATAATATATTCAATAAAATTAATTAAATGTCCTAAAATTGCATTTATAACTTCCATAATCCCTCTCTTTTCTATATTGATATTTTATCAAAAACACTTTTATTTTGTTATAACGTTGATAATTTTATTAACATCTGTTATTATTTTACATTTCGTTTTACTCCACAAAATAGATTAAGACCTTATGGTTCAAGTATTGATACTTTAAGCCGTGATACATTAATTGGATATTGTGGTGGTAAGAGCGGGTCTGGTACCAGCGGAAGAAATTACTGTACTGCGTTAATAATGAGAGACGGATGGAAAATATTAAAAGATTATCCACGCAGAATTTAATTTTTAATAATTTTAATTGTATAACTCTCTCGCTCTTTTGGAAGAAAAAAATGTTTGTGATAAGATAGAGTCTGCAGGAGAGAATTATGATAAAAGATTATTTTATAAATGAGATTGAAAAAGCTGTATGTAAGGCTGTTGAAGCAAAAAAATTAGGTGCTATGACCGAATACTCCAAGGGAACTTTGAGTCCGGAGCGCCCGAAGAATATTGACTTCGGCGATTATGCTGTTAATGTTTCACAGTTGGCGAGATTTGCAAAAATTGCACCACCGCAGATTGCAAATACCATTCTTGAATATATAGAAAAAGATGATAATGAATATACAGTTATTGGCGGCTTTATAAACTTTAAAGCAGGTAAAAAAATCCTCTCTAATCTTGTTGAAGAAATTTTTACTGCTAAAAAAGAATTTGGCAAGCCTGAAAATGTTGAACCGGAAAAAATAATCTTAGAATATGTGTCAGCTAATCCGACTGGTCCTTTCCATATCGGACATGGCCGCTGGGCTGCTATGGGTTCTGTTCTTGCAAATCTTTTAAAGTTTTATGGTCATGAGGTTTATCAGGAATTTTATATTAATGATGCCGGTTCGCAAATCCAAAAACTTGGAAACTCTCTTGGTATACGAATTCGTCAGGAACTCGGCGAAAATGTTGATTTCCCGGAGGATGAAACAGAAAGAAAAAATTATTATCCCGGAGAATATTTAATACCTGTCGCAAAAAGTTTTATAGAACGTAATAAAGAGCTTCTGAAACAATTTCAGAATGACATTTCCCTTATTCCTTTACAAACCTTATGTGATTTCGCAAAAGATTATGAAGAAAAGGTGCAGCGTGATTTATTAGATAAATTTAAAGTGCATTTTGATAATTTTTATTCGGAGCTTACTCTTCATAAATCAGGTAAGGTTGATGAATGCGTTAATAAATTGAAGGCCAGCGGAAAAATATATCAAAAAGATGGTGCAGACTGGTTTAAATCTTCTGATTACGGCGATGATCAGGATAGAGTTATTAAAAAAGCGAACGGTTCAAATACTTATCTCACTGCAGATATTGCTTATCATATTGATAAATTGGAACGCGGTTTTGACAGAATGATTAATATTTGGGGAGCCGATCATCATGGTTATGTTGCCCGTGTAAAAGCTTCTATTGAGGCTTTAGGTTATGATCCGAATAAACTTGAGGTTCTTTTAGGACAGCTTGTTAATCTTGTAATTGACGGCAATGAAGTCAGAATGGGCAAGCGAAAGAATATGGTTACTCTTGAAGATTTGATTGATGAAGTCGGAGTTGATGCGACACGTTTCTGGATGTCTATGAGGAATATTGACACAACTCTGGATTTTGATATTGAACTTGCAAAGAAAAATTCTGATGAAAATCCTGTTTTTTATGTTCAATATGCACATGCAAGGGCTTGTTCTATTTTACGTAATGTAGTAGCTGAAAAAATTAATACGGAAACAGGTGAAAAATCTTCTGCGCCTATGGCAGAAGAAGAGTTAAATAAACTTATTAACGGTTTTAAGGCCGATATGGTACTTCCAACAATTGATACCGCAAGACAGCTGATTTTAAAACTTGAAGAATACAAGTCTGTTATTAAAAATTCTGCTGAAACACGTCAGGTTTATACAATTTGCAGATATGTTCAGGAATTAGCGTCTGAATTCCATTCATTCTATAATGCCAATCGTGTGATTTCTGAAGATAAGGAAATGATGAAAGCAAGAATTGCTCTTGTATGGAGTGTAAAGACTGTTTTGCATAATGCTTTAGAAGATATACTTGCAGTTACTGCGCCTGAAAGAATGTAATCAGTCTAAAAATTCTCTGATTTTTTTCGTAAAAATATCTTTTATATTTTCTAATACAAGTTCAGGTTTTTCTTGATTATCTTTATTGCTGTTAGAAAACTTTTTAATTTCTCCAAAGCGATTTTTTAGGGCTTTTATAGTACCTTCTGGGGTTCTGTATACTTCAAATTTGTCTCCGTTAGAAAATTGTTTTGTTGAAAATTCAGATATTGTTTTGTTATTTAGGACTATTTTCTGTGTTTCTATATCGGGATTATAAGAAATTCCCTTGCTTTTGGCAAAGTATCTTTCATTTATCATACGTAATCCGTTTACTTTTTGAGAACTAAACGGTGATACCTGTTTTATAAGTTGTTCTGTTTTATTAATTCCAAGTGCCATAGTTATTCTCCTTTTGCAATTCCAATAAGTAGTATAAATAAAAATATTTGCTAAATTAAGATTTTATACGTTAATAAATCTTAATGTTTCAAGTAAATGCATAATATTATCGTACTTTTCTTCAACAACGAGCTGTGAACGTAAAATTTTAGCATTTTTAAATCCGGTAAGATAATAAGGGTAAAATTTCCTCATAAATTTAATTGCAACGTTTTCTTCTCGAAGCTTTATTTCTTCATCTAAGTGCCATTTTAGCATTTCAATACGTTCCTCAAGTGGCGGAACAGGTATTTTTTCTCCAGTTTTAATGTATTTTTCAATTCTTGAAATTAATGTCGGATCGCCTAATGCGCCTCTGCCTATTGCTACACCGTCAGCTTTTGATAGTTCAAGACATTCTGCTGCCGTTTCAATTGATATTATATCACCGTTTGCAAATACCGGAACATCAACGTTTTCTTTTAGGTCTTTTATTTTGGCCCAGTCGGCTTTCCCTGAATACATTTGGGAGCGTGTTCTTGCATGAATTGTTATAAATTCAGCTCCGGCTTCCTGCATTTTTTGTCCGAATTCTACATAATTCATTTCTTCTGCGGTATAACCGAGCCTGAATTTTACACTAACAGGTTTATCTGTTCCATCTTTTGCTGCTTTTACTAAATCAGCTGCAAGCGACGGGTTTCTCATTAATGATGCCCCATCTTGCCCGCCTACTACTTTTTTAACCGGACATCCCATATTAATATCTATCATATCAGCATATTGCGTTAAAAATTCGGCTGCCTGCCTTATTAAATGTGGTTTGTGGCCGCTTATTTGATATGAAATCGGCGAATGGTCAGCTTCCCTTTTTAAAATTTCTGTACCGCTTCTTCCGTTGAGAGTTTGCGCTAAATATTCAGAGCTTATCATTTCTGTTGTTATAAGTGTGTTTTTTGAATATTTTCTGACGAGACTTCGTAAAACATAATCTGTTATTCCAGCCATCGGGGCAAGTGATACTTTGCTTTGTATTAATGAATTTACTATATTATTTGGCATAAGGCTCCAGTTCGGTTATCCTTGTTTTAGCATATTTGAGGTAGTCATCATCTTCTGAGTATGTGGCGGTAAATGCTTTATAATATGATATTGCATTTTTATATTGCTCCAGCATATCATAATCAACGCCTATAAGGTAATTTATTATTGTTAAATCAGGATTTGAAGATATCGCTTTTTTGTAATCTGTTATTGCCTCCTTGTATTTTTTTTGTGTATCATAAATCATACCTCTGTAATATAGTGCGTATGAATCATTCGGCTCAGAAGCAAGAATTTTATTTAATATTACTAAACTTTCGTTATATTGTTCAGAATCAAAGAGGGATATTGCTTTGTCAAGTTCTTGTGAGGCAAGCTGTGCATTAAGGCTTTCTAGTAACTCTTGTGCCTGTTTATTTGTTTTATTGAGGGTAATCGCCTTTTGTGCGTATGTCAATGCGTTTGTACTATCACCAGTTTCAGAATAAAGAGCTGCAATATAGTATGCAATGTCAGAATTTGTCGGGGCAAGATTTAACGCCTGTTTATAATATTCTATTGCTTTATCATTGTCTCCCATATTCTGATATGCTGATGCAATACCTAACATAGTATCCGAGGTTGCCGGTTTGATTTTCAAATATTCATTAATAGCACTTTGATAGTCTTTATTGTTATAATAATTTGCAGCTGTTTCAAGTTTTTCATCGGTTGATTGTGCGCTTATAGATTTTATTGCATCAGATACCTGTGCATTATTGGGGAATTTAGTATTAGCCGTATTTAATGTTGCAAGAGCAGCGTCATAATTTTTGTCCTGTCCCTGTGCAATTGCAAGATTTACATAGGCTTCAGAATTAGATGAATCAAGCTTTATAACTTCGTTATAAAGCGTCATTGCATCTGCAAGTTTATTTTGTTTATGAAGATCAAGAGCATAGGTATAGAGTACATTTGCGGCATTGCCCGGGTTGTTTTTCTTTATATAATCTACAAATTGTGCTGTGGTCATGGTATCTTTTACCATATTAAGCATTTCATTTTGTGCAATTTCATTATTCGGTTCTTTGGCAAGAACTTTTTTATAAAGGTCAAGTGCTCCTTTGCTATCACCCATTGCGGCTAATGATTGTGCTTTATAAAGATTTGCCTGAACATTATCAGGATAAATAATCAATACTGAGTCATAAGCTGTTATTGCCGTTTTGTAATCCCCTTTTTGCTGGTATAAAGTTCCTACATTCAATCTGGTATTGATATTTGAAGGATCTAAGTATTCGGCTTTGGAATAATACCTTAGCGCTTCATCAAAGTTCCCCTCTTTTTGCATAATGGCGCCTAAATTAGCAGTAACGGCTGCATCATTTGGAGATTCTTCAAGTTTTCTTTTATAAATTCTCTCAAGAGCATATAATACGTCTTTATTGTCAGTTGTTTTTGACAGTATAAAATTATATTGCTCAACAGCTTCATCTTCCTGTTTTAATTTATCGAGCATTTTTGCATAAGACAGTCTCAGCTGTATATCTTCAGGAGCTACTGATACTGCTTTTTTATAGTATTCTGCGGCCTTTGTATCATTGCCAAGAAGCTTCATAATGTCGCCGGTTTGTTCAAAACTGTCTTTTATAAGGCTCGTATCGCCAAGTGCCTGGTTAAATTCATAAGCTGCAGCCGCAAAATTGCCTTCAGCTCTAAGTTGTTTTGCTGTATTAAATCTATTCTGTGCTGATGTGTCAAATTTTATTTCATTAAGGCACTGATTTAGATTTGATGTAACTTGTACTATTGCCTGTGAAGAGTTTTTTACCTGATTAGCATTCGGATAGTATACAAGATAGAAAAGTGCTGCACGATAGTCATCCGCAGCTTTAGCATAATCTTTATCTGTATTTGCGTAATAAGTACCGCGGGCTATATAAGAATTTATAAGGCCTATTCGTGCCGAATTATCAAGATAATTTATACGTAAAGCACTCTTAAATTCAGTAATAGCACCGGAGTATTGATAATTAGATAAATATTGCTGGCCTAAATCAAAATGCTCCTTAAATCCTGCAAAACATGGTGCTGCTGTGCTAATGCCCAGAGTTACTATACACATTAATTTTACAAAGTTTTTCATAAATGCATCCCTCTTCACGAACATTGTAATGTAATTATTATTACACGAACATCGACATTTTACTATATTTTATAACAAAAAAGGGCCGGCTATAATTTTAGCCGGCCCTTTAAATAGCTTTGTAGTCTAATCTTCAAAGTCTGTTTTAGATACAAAATTCATAACATCATCGAAAAGTATTTGTATTGGCAGGGTCATATCAAATTGTAAATATTCCCCGTTGTTCAAATCAAGAAATACTTCAGGAATTCGTTCTTCAGCTGCTTTTTCGTTAATCATACATAACTCCTTATTTAATTATTTTTGTAATGGGTTGCTATTACTTGTAGTTTTATTATCGGAATAATCTATTGAAATCTTTAATCATTTTTCTTTTCTTAATTTGCCTGTAATGGTCTCTAAACTTATATTTCAGCCGTTTTTTAAATGAATTTACATTTTGTTACAAAAATTTTTCCCCCTTGAATGTGATAAAAAAGAAATATTGTGCTACCATGACACTTGTAATAATTAAATAAAAATATAAGGAGATACAACAATAGCACCCAACGATACACGAAACAATAAAAATCAAGCGATAATGAATGAAAGGATTCGCTCAAAAGAAGTAAGATTAATTGATCAAAATGGTGAAAATAAAGGTATAATACCGACAGTTAAAGCTTTACAATTGGCTTATGATGCTGATTTAGATTTGGTTTTAATTAACCCTAATCAGGATCCGCCGGTAGCAAAAATTTTGAATTACGGTAAATATAAATACGAATTGGAAAAGAAAGCTAAAGAGGCCAAGAAAAAACAGCATACTGTTGATGTAAAAGAAATTAAGATTCGATATAAAATTGACACCCATGACTATCAGGTCAGAATTAAGAGTATTGAAAAATTTATCGCACAGGGTAATAAGGTTAAAATTGTTGTAATGTTGAGAGGGCGTGAAATGCAGCATTCTAATCTTGCATTTGACTTGGCAAATAAATTTGTTGAAGATATGAAAAACATGCCTGTAGTAATAGA
>CALUVX010000039.1 GCA_944324295.1 Candidatus Gastranaerophilales bacterium | reverse complement strand
AGTGTTTATTATTTAGGAGTTTATATGTTTTTGGGGTTAATGAATCTATTTATATTTAGTGTTTCGACTACACTTAAATCTTATGTAATTATTATTACATATAAGATTTTAAATGTCAATAGAATGGTTTAATATTTTTTAGTGTATCTCCGAAAATGCACATATAGTGTAGAATTTACACTTTACAAAACTTAACAATATGTTATTTTCGATATTTTTATGGGTATAAAATAATGCAATTAAATATGTTAAATTATATTAAGGGATAGGTTTACAAAAAGGCAATTTTTTCAAATTTATATACTTTATATATATAACGTATTTAAATAGGAAAAGTATACCATGAACGCTATCGGTAAAATAGATGCGGTATATCGGCAAAAAACACTGCCGGTAGAAGCTGTTTCACTATATCGAAATATAAGCAACAACTCTGTTATGTCAGTCGGAGGCGAAAACCCCTTCGCAAATACAAGAAGTATGGGATTATGGCAATATCCCACAGCAGATTATGTTGGACAGGTTAATGGTGAACCTCCCACTGAATACACAAAAGATGAATCAGGAATGATAACGGAAGTTACAAGAACATTAAATTTATTTGCATAAAAAGAGGATAATATGGCAAACGGTCAAGGCGGATTAAACGGAATAGAAGCAATTTCAGGTGTTCAACCTGTATCTACTTCTGCTGTCGAAAAAATTACTCTGCAAAATACCGACTATAACTACTCTAAAGTTTCTCAATTTAATAATCAGACTCAGTTTTTAGGATTAACTGCACAACATACAACTACCAAATTTAACTCGGCCAACTTTGACATTATGTTTAACGATGGTGGTAATAATGTCGGGCTAAATCCGTTTTTTAAAGCTCCGGAAACGGCTACCAAAATATTTACGGCATAAAAAAGCGCGCTCTTAATTGTATAAGAACGCGCTTTCTATTCAATTATCTTTTCTATTAAACAGCAGCTTTTGTTTTTGATTTTTCAATACAATCAATCAATGTAGAAGCTACTGTTCTTTGTTCTTCCTCTGTTAGCTCAGGGAACATAGGTAATGAAATTACCATTTCAGTATTCTTTTCAGATACAGGTAATGAACCTTTTCCTACCCCTAAGTATTCATGTACTTTTTGTAAGTGCAAAGGAATAGGATAATAAAGCATTGCACCTATACCTCGTTCCTGAAGCATTTTATGAACTTCATCACGGTTAGGAATCTTAACTGTGTACTGGTGATAAACACAGTATGTATTATCCAATTCTTTTGGAGTTTGAACATCTGCACAGTCTTTAAACAATTCATTATAATAGTAAGCATGTTTACGTCTTGCTTCATTCCAATCTTTTACGTGTGGCAATTTCACTCTTAAAATTGCTGCTTGGATTTCATCGAGACGGCTGTTTACCCCAATTTCATCGTGGTGGTAACGAACAGCTCCGCCATGATTTCTTAAAGCTACAACTCTGTCGCGTAATTTTTCATCACTTGTCATAATCAAACCGCCATCTCCCATACCGCCTAAGTTCTTAGTCGGATAGAAGCTTAAACAGCCAAAATCGCCAAATGTTCCAACCATTTTGCCTTTGTATAAAGCACCGATTGCCTGGCAACAATCTTCAATAACATGAAGATTATGTTTTTTAGCAACTGACATAATTGTATCCATATCACATGGCTGCCCGTAAAGGTGAACAGGAATAATTGCTTTAGTTCTTGGAGTAATTGCTGCTTCAAGTTTTGATGCATCCATATTAAATGTATCTTTATCAATATCTACAAAAACAGGTTTTGCTCCTACAATACCTATTGCCTCAGTTGTTGCAACAAATGTAAATGCAACAGTAATAACTTCATCACCAGCTCCGATATCAAGTGCACGTAATGCAAGATGTAAAGCATCTGTTCCTGAATTTAAGCCTACAGTGTATTTACAACCGATAAAATCCGCCATTTCTTGTTCAAAAGCTTTACAGTTAGCTCCAAGAATATAAGAACCTGAACGTAAAACTTCACAAACAGCTTTTTCAACTTCCGAGCCAATAGTCGCATATTGGCGTTTTGAATCTAAAATAGGTATCATATAAATATCTCCTTCTTAACTACCTCAATATTACTATAATATAAGTTTAGCACAGTTTTCCCATGCCTTTATATAAGCTTAACATTCATAAGATTTTAAACTATCAAGTGATACTGATAAAATTGCAACAATTGCCCAGAAAACAAATTGAATTTGAGGTCTGAAAAACACGGTGTCAACAAGCCCATGTACACAAACAGCACAAATGGAAATTACGCAAGCGGATAAAATTATAACTGCTTTTGTATCAGTTGACTTTAGTATAAAATTTATACCATTCTTAATTAAGGTAATAAGAAATCCTACAAATGCAATAAGGGCAAAAATTCCACTTTCAACAGCTATTTCAAGAAAAATATTATACGCACTCAAAGCATCAAAACCGGTTTTCATGTAAAGTCCGTAGATCTCACGGAAATTTTGATTTCCGACTCCTATCCCCAAAAGCCAATTATCTTTAAACATTTGCAAAGAAGAATGATAGACGTTAAATCTGAAAGAATTTGATGAATCCTGTCTCATTGCAAATATAGATAAAACCCTTGCCCTCAAAGCTGAAACAAAAAGCATTGCTGCAGTTCCAAACGCAATAACCGCACCCACAACAGATAAATATATCTGTTTATAATTCTGCCATAAATATTTAGCGGAAACTGCAAACATACCGGCTAAAATTACCATCATACCAATATATGAGCCGCGACATCCTGTTAAAAATAATGTTAAAGTTGAAAGCAATGCTAAAATTAGCCAGATACCAGAAAAATTATATTTTTTATCAACAAAATACAAGGCAGAAAGTCCATATAATGCAGGAATTCCAACAACGAAATACCCTCCGAGTAAATTTGGATTATAAGGCTTTAATGTCCCGTATACGCGTGTCATAACCTCTTCTGGATTTAACTTGGACACATCCTGCCACGTAGAAATCTCATCTACATGTGCAAAGTTCTGTAAAAAACCAATAACGGCCTCAAAACTTACACAAACCCCGATTGTTCCGAGAATAAACGGGATTTTATCTCTATTATTCTTCAAATACTGAACAACTGAAAAATAAAAAGCGAGATATGTAAAAGTCTTGAAAAAACCCTTTAAACTTAAATGAAATAAAGTTGATCCTGCCAGACTTATTATAACAATCATAAAATATGCCAAAAGCCATAACTCAAAAGTCTTGCATTCAAGTTTTTCATGAGGTTTTGTCAGGATTTTGACAAAAGACAAAAATACTGTAATTAATGCAATAAATCCGATTACATCAGATGACATTACAGTAGAAGAGAGAAAAACAGCAATAATAGATACAAAAATAAGTTTGTCTATATTTTGTAAGAATATACTGTTATTATATAAATATTCTGTTTTTCTTTGAGTAAATTTTAATAAACTACTAAACATCGTCATTCATATCTAAAGAACTGTGAAACTTTTCATCATCAGTTAAAGGCATTACTTTCAAATCAGATACTGTACCATTAAACTTGTAATCTTTTCCTTCCAGCGTAATAGGCAATCCCATTTTTATTTTATTACCGCCGACAACAGCCCCGTCTTTAGTAATTTTAGCCGTATCAGAAAGTGTTACAATCATATCGTAGACATTAGCCTGTGAAGGATCTTCCACAACCATAACCTTTTTACTGTTCAAAATAGGCAAAACTATTTTTTTTCTGTCTGCTTTTACATCCAAAATATCTAAATCAGAATAAGGTACATTTCGAATACTAATAAATGTTTTTTCATTTGCTCTTAATGGAATTTCGCCGCCAGTAAGTGTAACTCCTCTTATGTAATCCTGAAAAGATATTTTTGATGTAGCTTCAATTTGTTTTGAAGCAGTTTGTCTAAAATTTTTATAAGTAAAAAATCCCACGAACAATGCAATAATCACACCTGCAATAATAATCAAATCAACAGGTTTAAATTTTTTTAAATAATTTAATACATTTTCCATAAAGTTTCTCCATAAATTTAAATTCCGAAAGCTTATAATTCTTCAACCGCATTCAGAATTTCATCAATAGTAGTAGTTGCACAACCAAACTGTTTCACAACCAAACTTGCCGCAATATTGCCTATAATTGCAGCATAAACAGGATCTGCACCGGCAGCCAACGCCAGCGTATAAACGGCAGTAACAGTATCTCCTGCGCCGGTAACATCAAATACTTCCGACTTATTAAATACCGGAATTTTAGTATAATTTCCATGCCCTCTGGCAACGAACATACCATCAGCACCACATGTAATTAATACAGATTTTGCATTAGTTTCTTCAATAAGCTTATCCCCGGCAAGCTGCAAATCATTTTCATTTTCAATTGAAAACCCGACCGATTTTTGTGTATCAGGAAGATTTGGCGTCATAGAAGTAACATTTTTATAAATTTCAAGCTCTCTTTGAGCATCGACTACAATTATTTTATTATATTGATTTGCAAGTCGTATTGTTTCCTGAATAATTTTAGGAGTCAATGTCCCGATATGATAATTTGATAAAATTATGGCATCGAATTCTGGAACAGCTCTTTCTATTTGTTTTAAAACTTCATCTTCTATTTCAGGGCTCAACATTTCGTTAGTCTGCCTGTCAATTCTAACAATCTGCTGTGTAATTGATGTTGTAATAGAACCTGAAATCCTTGTTTTTGTTGTAGTTTTTCTTGCAGGATCAACAACAAGCAAACCGCAGTTAACTTTTGCATTTTCAAAAGTTTCTCTTAACTGGCCGGCTTGAAAATCATCTCCACATACCCCTATAACACTAACCTTACCGTTATTCAGAGTTGAAACATTATGAGCAGCATTTGATGCAGCACCTAAAATAAGTTTCGTTTCAGAGTGAAGTAATATTAATACAGGAGCCTCTCTTGAAATTCGTTCCGCATTCCCGTAAACCATTTCATCTATAGCTAAATCACCAATAACCAAAACTTTCGGCTCGTTGAGTTTTTTTATATAAGAAACAAGTTGTTCTTTATTAATATACATAAAAACTTCCTCTGGTATAATTATACTAACACAAATAAAATTTTTATCAAAATTTGCAAATAACACTTTTTATGTAAATATTTTTTAAGTATAATAGCAAAAAAAATTTTCTGATGTTTTATAACAATTACGAAAGGTAAAGAAGTATGATTTCAAGTATAAGAAGCATCAATTTTTCAAACAACTACTCAAATATTACAACATCTCACAGCAAACGTTGTAACACGCCAAAAATAAATTTTAACAATTGCGACAGTGTTTCTTTCTCCGGAAAAGCACAAGCAGCAAGTAAACTTTCTAAAGAAAGTGTAGAACTTGTTCAAAATTTTGCACAAAAACTTCAGTTAAACAAAATTTATAAATTCAACACTCCTGATGTTGAAAAATTTCAACTAACATCAATTGCAAACAGGGAAAAACCAGAAATGAGAAATCTCCTTGTTCAATATTCAGGGTACGTAAAAGATGATACAACCAAACATATAATGTGTATCATAAATAACAATGGTGAGGTTTTTGAAAGCGGCTTACCTGTAAAAAATGTAGACGAAATTGCATTATATGAACAAATTCTGCCTGAGCTTATACACAGAGCATCAAAAGAATTAAAGATTAAAGTATAAATACATTTTTTATATATGTCTTGCTGAAGGATGTAAAATCATTTGCGCAATTTTTGCAGCGCCATCAAAATTACGTGCTTCCATAAGCCTTGCTGCAGTTTCTCTGTCATAATCAATAAACCTGTGCTCAATAGAAAAACCACCGTTCTGAAAATCGGCAACAACATAGCATGCTTTAGCCTCTGTGGTCATTGGACGTCCTACACTTCCAACATTTACTACTGTTTGCTTTTTATTTGTTTGGTACCCGGCCGGAATATGCGTATGACCGCAGAATATTAAGTCAGCATCAACACCTTCCAGCATTTCTTCAACTTCTTTCAACGGCATATTAGGTAAAATATCTTCATTATTTCTTCTTGGAGAACCGTGAACAAGAAGAACTTTTACCCCATCAACCGTCATAAATTTTTGAGGAGGCAAATTTCTTAAATATTCTTTTCTTTCATCCTCCAGATAATAAACGTCATCAACAAGTGCATTAGCCATTACCGGGAAATTATTTTTTGTAGTTTCCATTATTTCAGAAGAAAAATCTGCTATCATTTTATCTGTATTTCCTTGAATAACAGTCCAGTTATCCTGTTTTTGAACATAATCAATAACCATTCTCGGTTGAGGGCCTGCCATAGCCAAATCACCAAGGCAAAATACTTTTTCGCATTTATATTCTTTTATATCATCCATAACAGCCTCTAAAGCCTGCATATTTCCGTGAATATCAGATAAAACAGCAACTCTCATTTCTCCTCCTATGCTTTTTGTGATATAATTATAATATGATAAACAGAAGAAAATCAAAACAATTAACAATCGGAAATATTAAAATCGGCGGAGATGCACCTGTCAGCGTTCAATCAATGTGCAATACAGATACAAGAGATATAAACGCAACTTTAAAACAAATAAATGAAATGTCCGATAAAGGTTGTGAACTTATAAGGCTTGCTGTTCTGGATTCAGATGCTGCAATAGCAATAAAAGAAATTGTAAAAAAATCGCCGGTTCCTTTGATTGCAGATATACACTTTGATTACAAACTCGCGATTGAATGTATAAATAACGGAATAAATGCATTAAGACTTAATCCCGGGAATATAGGCAAACGGGAAAATGTAGAAAAAGTTGTTAAACTGGCAAAACAACAAAAAATTCCGATTAGAATAGGTGTTAATGCCGGTTCTCTGGAAAAACAATTGCAAGATTTAGATATTCCTCTTGCAGAGAAAATGGTTCTCAGCGCAATGGGGCACATAAAAATTCTTGAAGATTTGGATTTTGATTTAATAAAAGTTTCCCTTAAGTCCTCCGATGTTATGACAACAATTGAAGCTTACCGGTTGATTGCTGATAAAATTCCATATCCGCTTCATTTAGGCGTAACAGAAGCCGGAACACTACGCCAGGGTTTGATTAAATCGTCAATAGGTCTGGGGACTCTGCTTGCGGAGGGGATAGGAGACACTATCAGAGTTTCTTTAACTGAAAATCCAACAGAAGAAGTTACAGCGGGCTATGATATCCTAAAAAGTTTGGGGCTTCGACAAAAAGGGGTAAATTTTATATCCTGCCCGACATGCGGAAGAACAAGAATTGATTTAATATCACTTGCGAAAAAAGTTGAAGAAAAGTTCAAAAATCTTGATAAACCTATTACGATTGCGACAATGGGCTGCGCAGTTAATGGTCCCGGAGAAGCCAGACATGCAGATTTTGGAATAGCCGGCGGTATTAATGAAGGAATTATCTTCAAAAAAGGTGAGATAATTGCTAAAGTCCCGGAAGAAAAACTTCTTGAAAAATTGGAAGAAATTATAATAAAATCATCCGAATAATATATAGCAAATTTTTTGTAAAGAAATTATAATATTTTTGTAACTGGAAATAAAATATATTATTATAATAATATACAAATAGAGGTAAAAATGAAAAAAAGTTTATTAATCTTAAGTTTAACAGCTTTAATTACTGCGTTACCATCTTATGCAGAACTTACTACTGCTGATACCGTAAATCCTGAGTATATGAAAAATCACGGATATTCCTCCGCATTTATTCAGGCTACCCAGAAATCTATTGCACAATCAAATGGAGAACCTCTGGCAGAACCTGTTGAAAAAGAATATTACAATCAGCCTGTTGTTAAAGCTGTAAGAAAATTTTTTATGTATCTTGACCCATCCTATGATGACCACTCATTCATGAATGACCATAGTATGCACACATCACCCAGTTATGAAGATTTATAAAAATTATATACTATATGAAAAGAAATCGGCAAACAAAAACTATAATTTGTCGATTTCTTTTTTAATTAAAACAATATTAACATTAAATTTTTACGAGTTATTATAGTTTATATAAAAAATACCGGACTTGAAAAAATACATTTATTAAATGAGCTAAATTATGATAAAACCTTATATTATCATAATATCAGGGAGTAACAGAGGACGATGAAACTAAAAAAAATATTTATAATGCTGGCACTTTTGTTCATAACAGCTGTATCAGCAATGGCAGAAGATGTATCACCAATACTAATAGCCAGAAAAACATTACAAAACGAAATACAACAACCGGTTACAAATAATACCGAAGAAATAAATCTTGATAACTCAGAATTAATTGTTATCCCTGAAGAAGAAGCCCCCGTATTTAAGCCCTACCAACCCGGAAAAGATGAAGTTGTATTCAGTTATACAAAAAATTTAATTAATGCAATAGACCCTACTGCATACACCAACAGAAAGGGCAGCTATCTTCCCGGTGCAAGAGGAATTAACCAGCTTGTAATTTATACTTCTGCGTATGGACCAAGAACTAACACTAACGAATTTGGTGCAGAGGCAATTGTAGAAGGAAACACCGTTACGGAACTGTCAGGAGCAGACTCACTTATCCCGCCTGACGGTATAGTAATAAGCGGTCATGGAAATGCTAAACAATGGATAAATTCAAGTATAAAAATAGGAACAAAAATATATATAGACCGAAGTTCAAATCTGATTTATACATACACAACTTCTGAAAGCTACATATTTGAATCTGAGAAAAAAATTCATGAAGCTGAACAAATGCTTGAATATTATAAAAGCTTAAGCCCCGGTTATAACTGGAAACTTCCGAAC
>CALUVX010000038.1 GCA_944324295.1 Candidatus Gastranaerophilales bacterium | reverse complement strand
CGATGATTGACGTTAAAGTTGAACTTTATGATGGTTCTTATCACGAAGTTGACTCTTCTGAAATGGCATTTAAAATCGCAGGTTCTATGGCTATAAAAGAGGGCTGCCGCAAAGCTCAGCCTTGTATCCTTGAACCGATGATGAAAGTCGAAATCGAAATTCCTGATGAATTTACAGGAACAATTATCGGCGACATTTCAAGAAGACGCGGACGTGTTGAAGGGCAAGAACCTGTTGGCAACACAGGAAATGTTATCGTAAGAGCTCTTGTTCCTCTTGCTAACATGTTCGGTTATGCAACTGATTTGAGATCAAATACTCAGGGACGCGGTACTTTCTCTATGGAATTCAACCATTATGAACAAGTTCCGCCGAACATCGAAAAAGAAATTATTGAAAAATCAGGAGCAAGCAGCAAAGCATAATTTTTTCATACATTGCAAAAATCAGCCCCTTAAAATATTAAGGGGCTTTATTTTATGCATCTTCTCTTCTTATTTTAAAATTAACCAAATGTTTTGAAAGAATTTTCAACGTTTTTATCAACTACGTTTTTAATGGAATCGTATTCTGTTTGTAGGGCAGAATGTTCTGTATCAAGTTTTTTCAATTCAAGATCAAGTTTTTTGTCCTTGTTTTCAAGATCGGCCATGTCTTGATTATATTTTGATTCGGCTTTTGCAATTGCTCTTTCGTCAGATACTTCCTGAATACAATTGTCTTCAGAGATTGTAGTAGAGACAAATTCTTTGTCAGTTGTTGAATAGTATTCCAAGCATAAAGTACCGTCTCTTAATGCATCTTCAAATGTTGTATTGTCATATAAAGGAGATTTTTGAACATTACCGGCGGTACCAGTTCCTACTGATGCATATATATAATGTTCAGGATCACTGTTTGCTTTTGCAGCAGTAGTGGTATATGTAAAATATCCGCTTGACTGCATTTTATCAAATATATTTTTATAATATGTTAATATACTTGTATTATCCGAATTTGATGCATTCTGAAGTAAATCAGTGTTATATTCAAGATGGAATTGAGTTGTTGCACCGTCATTTGTTCTCAAATATGCTTCTGTTATAGCCATTGCATAATCATACAAATCTCTTGATTCCTGAGTTGTACCTTCATAGTTTATTGGATCATAAATTATTTTTGATGTATCAGCAACTCTTTGTGCCAAAGCCTCATCAGAATATGCGTCATAATCTATTTTTTCACCGTTACTCTTATAATAAACTATTGAATTTGTAGAATCCTCTTTTACATTATCAGAATATGCATCCGGTGTGCCATCGTTATTTGTGTCCAGATCGAAAGCAATTTCGTTACCTTCAGCATCAAAATACTTGTAAGTATTGTTTGAATCATTTATTACACTTTCTGAATAAATATCTTTCAGAATTTCTTCATTATTTTGGTCAATGTAATTCCCGGCATCATTAGTTATATAGGCCGGATTCCCGTCTTTATCAATATAATAACCGTCTTCATCTGTTCTTATATAACCTACGTAACCTTGGCCGATTGCATAATCATTTTGATTGTTTATGTCGCCCCCTGTTACTACGGTTTCTGTCCAGCTGAAACCAAAGTCGTGTTCACTATCGCCAAGATTAATCCCGACTGTTGCAAAATATTTATCCCATGCTTCATGAATTTTTTGTTCTGCTTCTTCTTGTTCTTCTGTTCTATCAGATATATTTGTATAAGTTTTTTGAACTGTAATATCGGACTGAGAGTAACCTAAATTTGCTAAAAACTGGTTGTAGTTTCCATTAGATTTGGAATATGCATTAGCAATATTTTCTGTTACCAAAATTCTTCCTTTGGTATCTGTTACGATATACTGTTTAGTGTTTTCTGCCATTTCTAAACCTGTCATCAGGCTGTATGAAATATCTGAATATGTGGCTTCTGCACCGTTAAAACCTGTTAATACCGTTAATTTTGTAGCTTCAAGAGCTTCATTATATTCATTAGTAATCTGTTGTGTTTGATCTGCCAAACGTTGTTTTGAATAGGAAATGCTCTGACCGGTATTTTCATTATTGGTCAGTCTTGCAGTTATACTTAAAAGTCTAGCTTGTGATGCTGCCATTCCCATATTTTTTACCCTTTCCGTAAATTTTGGTGTGAGTTTTCAGTTTCTTTAATCATGTTTACGGCATTATTTATTGAAATCTTTAGGGGTTTGATTAAGAATGTTAACAAATCGTAATAAAAAAGAGCCTTATTATAAGGCTCTTTTTATTATTTAACAGCTTCTTCACATTCATCACAGATTCCGTTTTCATCCAGTTTTCTGTATTTCCAGCATCTGGCACATTTTTCGCCTTCGGCTTTTGTAACCCAGACTGTATATCCTTCTTCAGTGTATTCATTTAATACATTTTCAGGTTTTTCATCTGTTACATAGGCTTGTGATGTAATAAATATATTGCAAAGTTCATCTTTATTTGTCTTTAAAACTGTATTGTCGTCTGCTTTTACATAAACCGCAACTTCAAGCGAGCTTCCGACTTTCTTATCTGCACGAAGAGGTTCAATTGCTCTTGTTACAACTTCGCGTGTTTTAAGAATTTTAGAGAAATCTTCTTCCAGTTTTTCATTAGTCCATTGCGGATTTGGTTTAACCCAATCTGAAAGCAAGATACTTTCCAATCCATCCTTCTGGCATTCCGGCACGCTCATCCATATATCTTCTGCCTGATGAGGCATAACAGGAACAAGCATTCTGACTAAAGTCTGCAAAGTTTCATACAAAACAGTCTGGCATGCTCTGCGCGACAATGATTTTTTCCCTGCTGTGTAAAGTCTGTCTTTTACAATATCAAGGTAGAATGAACTTAAATCTACTGCTGCAAAGTTTTGTAACTGCTGGAAGTATTTGTCGAATTCATAGTTATCAAATGCTTCTGTTACAGTTTCTATCAAGTGATTTAGTTTGTGAAGTGCAAATTTATCGATTTCCTTCAAATCTTCGTAATTTACGTAATCCGTTTTCGGGTCAAAGTCAAAAAGATTGCCGACAAGAAATCTTGAAGTATTTCTTGTTTTCTTAAAGATTTCAGCAAGCTGTTTGATTATATTATTTCCAATTTTCGTATCATTTCTGTAATCGACAGAAGCTGCCCAGAGTCTTAAAATATCGGCTCCGTATGTGTTTATGATTTCATCCGGTCTGATATAATTGCCGAGAGATTTTGACATTTTTCTTCCGTCTTCTCCGAATACAAAACCGTGGGTTAAAACGGATTTATAAGGTGCAATTCCTTGTGTTGCAACTGATGTTAATAAAGATGACTGGAACCAACCTCTGTGCTGATCGGAACCTTCAAGATACATTTCAACCGGTGTTGTGCCGAGAACATCAGAACGCTTGTTTACAACGGCACGCCATGTAATACCTGAGTCAAACCAGACATCCATAATATCATTTTCTTTTTTGAAACAGTGAGTTTTTCCGCATTTCGGACATTTAAAACCTTGAGGTAATAATTCTTCTGCAGTGTATTTAACCCAAGCGTCAGAACTTTCTTTCTCGAAAATTTTAGCAATATTTTCGATTGTTTCGTCTGTAACGATAACTTCACCGCAGTCTTCGCAGTAGAATACAGGGATAGGAACGCCCCATGCACGCTGTCTTGAAATACACCAGTCAGTACGTCCTGCAACCATGTTTGAAATTCTTGCTTCGCCGCCTGCCGGAATCCATTTTACTTTTTTAATTTCTTCAAGAGCTTTGTCTCTGAATCTGTCAACTTTAACAAACCATTGAGGAGTTGCTCTGTAAATTACAGGATTTTTGCATCTCCAGCAATGAGGATAGCTGTGGTTAATATCCTGTGCTTTTAAAAGTGCGCCGCAATTTTTAAGTTTTTCAATTACAATAGCGTTTCCTTTGTAGTATGGAACACCTTCTAAATCTTTGTCTTTAACAGCATCAGTCCATACACCTTTGCTGTCTAAAGGAGAAAATACTTCAATACCGTATTTGCATCCAACCTCATAGTCCTCTAAACCGTGTCCGGGAGCCGTGTGAACAGCACCTGTACCGGCATCGAGGGTAACATGTTCGCCTAAGATTATTGGTGATTTTCTGTCAGCCAGCGGATGCTCCGTATTCAATAATTCAAGTTCTGAACCAGTACAAGAACCTATAACTTTAATATCTTTTTCATCCCACCCAACGTCATTCAAAAATGCGCCGAGAAGTTCTTGTGCAACAACGTAGACATCGCCTTTATATTCGAAGAAAGTATATTCAAATTTCGGGTGCATACTTATAGCCATATTTGAAGGAATTGTCCATGGAGTTGTTGTCCATATTATGGCATAAACGGGTGAAGCGTGAAGTGTGAAGCGTGAAGCGAGTTTTTTTGTACTTTCTTCGTCAAACTTAAATCTTACATAAATAGAAGTTGAGGTATGATCAGCATATTCAACTTCAGCTTCTGCAAGGGCAGTTTCACATGACGCACACCAGTAAACAGGTTTCAATCCTTTTTCTATATAGCCTTTTTTGTACATATCACCAAAAACTCTTACCTGTTCGGCTTCAAAATCCGGAGCAATGGTTAAATAAGGATGTTCCCAATCACCGAGCACGCCGAGACGTTTAAATTCGCTTTCCTGTCCTTTCAAACTTTTGTGTGCAAATTCTCTACATTTTTGTCTTAATTCATAAGGAGTTACGGCACTTCTTCCGCCTTTGATATTTTTAACAACTTTGTTTTCAATAGGAAGCCCGTGTCCGTCATATCCCGGGACATAAGGAGTGTAATAACCTGCCTGAGCTTTATATTTCAGTAAAATATCTTTAAGGATTTTATTAAGAGCTGTACCAACATGAATTTTTTCGGAACTCAAATATGGAGGTCCGTCATGTAAAATAAATTTATTTGCTTTATCACGATTATTTATAATTTTATTATAAATATCATGTTCTTCCCAGAATTTTTGAATTTCAAGTTCTCTTACAGTCGCATTTGCTCTCATTGCAAGTGTTGTTTGAGGAAGATTTAAAGTATCTTTATACTCTGTTTTAGTACTTGTTTCGTTAGCCATAATAAATTATCCTTCTTTAAATTGTTCTAATGTTTTATGTAAATCGTTGCCAAGACTTTCTTCTTTAGACAGTCTGACAAATTCGTTCATTTTGTCGTAATCAAAGGCGTTTTCCCAACGTGCAATAACTACCGTTGCGACG
This sequence comes from Candidatus Gastranaerophilales bacterium, assembly GCA_944324295.1. Classification (GTDB taxonomy): domain Bacteria; phylum Cyanobacteriota; class Vampirovibrionia; order Gastranaerophilales; family Gastranaerophilaceae; genus Stercorousia. The sequence continues at coordinate 3,542 of CALUVX010000038.1, read as the reverse complement.
CAGTTGCCAACAAGGTTAATAGCAGTTCTTCCCATATCAAGAATTTGATCAATACCAAGAAGAATTGCAACACCTAAAATAGGGATATTAAAGCTTGCAAGAGTTCCTGCAAGAACGATTAAGGCAACACGCGGAGCACCTGCAATCCCTTTACTTGTAAGCATAAGTGCAAGCATGATAATTAATTGCTGATTTAGATCCAGATGAATTCCTACAATTTGTGATGAGAATATAACACCCATTGCAAGATAAATTGTACTTCCGTCAAGGTTAAATGTGTAACCTGTCGGCATTACAAAACCTACAATATTTTTCGGGACTCCGAAACGCTCCATTATCTCCATAGCTTTAGGAAAAGCTGCTTCTGAACTCGCGGTAGTGAATGCTAAAAGCGCCGGTTCCTGTACAGCTCTCAGCAAATTCCTGAATGAAATTTTTACTATTTTGCACGCAATGAATAATACCAAAAGTACAAATACGGCCAGAGCAAAATACATTGCACCGATTACTTTAAAATAGCTTTTTAAAACAGATAATCCGTTAGCTCCTATTGTTGATGCAATTGCGCCGAATATCCCCAGAGGTGCAAAATACATAACGTATTCCGTAAATTTAAACATTATCTGGGAAACGGAATTTAAAACATCTATAACTGGTTTTGCAGCTTTTCCGACTGCAACCATTGCAAGGGCAAAGAATATTGAAAATACAACAATCTGTAAAAGATTTCCCTGTGCCATTGCATCAATAATACTTGTCGGAAAAATGCTTGTAACCATTTCACTTATAGAAGTGTGTGCCTGAGTTGCAGCCATAAGGCCCGCTTCCTGCATGTGGATTGCCTGAGGAGTATTTCTTGTAACAAAACCAACCCCAGGTTGAAATATATTTGCCATAGTAAGCCCGATTATAAGGGCAAGAGTTGTTACAATTTCGAAATATATTATAGTTTTAAGCCCGATTTTCCCAAGACTTTTGGCATCTCCATGTCCTGCAATCCCGACAACCAAAGTTGCAAATAACAATGGTGCAATAATCATTTTTACCATTCTAAGAAAAATAACAGCAAACGGACGCATTTTTACCGCAAAATCCGGGGCAAAATGACCTACAATAACACCTAAAATAAGCGCTAAAAATATCAGGGCTGTAAGTTTTGAATGTTTCAATGTAATACCTCATTAAATATTATATTATAAACATAGCCGAGTGTATAATTCCTGTAACGTTTCGTAAAAGTTTTGTAACAGATTTTACCATGCCCTGTTTTTGTTGATGTAAAATAATAGAACAAACATGCGAAATAAAATAATTTATAAAGTATAAAGGGGAGGTTAATGTGACAGATACCACATGTATGGATAAATTGGATTTATCCGAAAATGCAGTAAAAGTTCTTGAAAAAAGATACTTAAAGAGAGATAAAGAGGGAAAATGTGTTGAAACACCTGCTGATATGTTCAGACGTGTATCGGATACAATTGCGGCAGGAGACTTAAAATTCGGGAAAACTCAGGCAGATGTTGATAAATTATCTGACAGATTTTATGAGGCTATTACAAACAGATATTTTATGCCGAATTCTCCGACATTGATGAATGCCGGCAGAGAGCTCGGCCAATTGGCTCCATGTTTTGTGCTCCCTGTAGAAGACAGTCTTGAGGGAATTTTCGAAACCGTTAAAAATACCGCGCTAATTCATAAATCAGGTGGCGGAACAGGTTTTTCTTTCTCAAGATTAAGACCTAAAAACAGTGTTGTAAGATCAACCATGGGAGTATCTTCGGGCCCCGTATCTTTTATGGAAGTTTTTAATGCCGCAACCGAAGCTGTTAAACAAGGCGGTACAAGACGCGGTGCAAATATGGGTATCTTAAGAGTTGATCACCCTGATATTTTAGATTTTATTGAATGTAAAAGCGATAATAACAAGTTAAATAACTTTAATATCTCCGTAGCAATTACAGATAAGTTTATGGAAGCATTGAAAAACGGTACAGATTACGAACTTATCAACCCGCAAAACAATACCGTTGCAGGAAAATTAAGTGCTAAAAAAGTTTTTGATATGATTGTTGACGGTGCATGGAGAAACGGTGAACCGGGTATTATATTTATTGATAAAATGAACGCAGATAACCCGACTCCTCTTGTTGGGGAGATTGAATCTACAAATCCTTGCGGTGAAGTTCCTCTGCTTGCTTATGAAGCCTGCAATTTGGGTTCAATAAATCTTGGCAGAATGGTTGAAAACGGAAAAATTAACTGGGATTTACTTGCTAAAACAACAAGAACTGCTATCAGATTTTTAGATAACGTAATCGCAGTTAATAATTATCCGCTTCCTCAGATTTCAGAAATGGTTCAAAATAACCGTAAAATCGGCCTAGGTGTAATGGGTTGGGCTGATATGCTTATGAAACTCGGAATTTCTTATGCATCGGAAGAAGGTACAAAATTAGCCGGTCAGGTTATGGAATTTATTGATTACGAATCTAAATGCGAATCTATTGAACTTTCTAAAGAAAGAGGCAGATTTAATAACTTTAAAGGCAGTGTTTACGATGCTCCAAACTATTTGTATAACAAATATAAAGGAAAATCTGCCGGGAAAATCTCTGATGAACAGTGGAAAGAATTGGATGCTGAAATTGCAAAATACGGTATAAGAAACGCTACAACTACATGTATTGCTCCTACAGGTACAATTTCTATGATAGCATCAGCATCAGGCGGTGTAGAACCTTTGTTTGGTCTTGTATTCTCAAGATTAATTATGGACGGTACTGAAATGCTTGAAGTTAATCCTATATTTAAAGATTATGCTGTAGAACACGGATTTTATTCTGAAGCATTGATGAAAGAAATTGCAAAAACCGGTTCCGTAGCTCACGTTAACGGTGTTCCGGCTGAAGCTAAACATATTTTTGTAACAGCACATGATGTTTCTCCATACTGGCATGTAAAAATGCAGGCTGCATTCCAGCTTCATACAGATAATGCTGTTTCAAAAACAGTTAATTTTGAAGAAAATGCAACACGCAAAGATATTGAAGAGGCTTACATTTTAGCTTACGAAAATAATTTAAAGGGAATAACTGTTTACAGAAATAATTCACGCCAGTTCCAGCCTATGAATCTTGATTCTAAAAAGAAGGAAGAAGCTAAGGTTGAAGAAACAGCAGTGGAAGAAGTAAAAGAAGAAGAATATAATCCTACAGGTGAAATCAAAACAGTAAAATGTCCTGAATGCGGAAACGAAATTCAAATGGCAGAAGGATGCTTTATCTGTTTGAAATGCGGATATTCAGGTTGCTCTTAAATAATAATCCCCACCCCTTGAGGGCGGGGAAGCATTTCTTAACGAAGGAAACGAGTTATAGAAATGCAGGGGCGGGGTTGTTCTGCTTGATTTTATTACTGGCCTTATCCTCAAATAAGATTGAGAGCAAAAATACTACTCCTTTAATTAGGGGTAGTATTTTTTGTAAATATTTGTTAATATTTAAATTAAAATTAGCATTTTATTTTCTTTACGTGTT
>CALUVX010000037.1 GCA_944324295.1 Candidatus Gastranaerophilales bacterium | reverse complement strand
TTTTTTTTTATTTATTTTTTTATTTTAAAATTGTTTTATAATATTTTTTTTACTTTTTTCCTTTTTTTATATTATTTTTCATAAAAATTTATTGGGAAAATTTTAGGTTGTGGGTGGGGGGGGGGGGCAGCTTGGTCACTTATTTTTTCAAATAATTTCATATTAAACACCTTTCAATATATCTAATAAAATTTCATTTTCATCCATAGTTTCATTGTCATATTCAAAAATATTTTCTTGTTTTACATTTGGATAAAATTTTAAAGAGTATAGTTTTTTTATTTTCTCAGCACTAATATTGTTCATTGTTAGTGCAGTATTCAGAATATAAAATTTTTTATCTAATTCTGACAATGTTTCTAGAAAACCAGAACGTAATGCGATAATTGCTTTAGAATAACTTGCAATAACCTTTGCTTCCGTAATAGATAATTTATGGTGATTGTAAACTATATCATACCCTTTTAATTTTAAATCGTGTTCTAAATCATTCCAAAAACCATCAGAAAAAGTTTCAATTGATATAGCATTTTTAGAAATAAAAATAAAATTATTAATATTTATATTATTTTCATATAAATATGTTATCGCTTTATCTCTTTCAGAAATTGTTGGGACATATTTTGCTATTTGAGCAGAATTTTTATTAATATTGAAAAAATTACATATATTAGAAACAAAGTGTGTGTTATTTGTACTGTTTTTGTAATTATTCATTAGATTGTATATATAATTTTTTTCAATATAAAAATAAATATTTTTCCCATTATATTGGTATTTTTGTTTATCGCATGAAAGACAAAGATAATCCCAATTTAAATCAATTTTTTTGTAAATTACATCTGGATTGTATTGGTAAAAAATTTCTTTAAAAGTATCCCTTAAACCAATAAAACAAGTATTTTTGAGTTCAATATTAAGAGATTCTAAAATCTGTTTAAGATATATATTTAATAAATATGTTTCCCCTAGTCCAGAACGGATAAAAACAATATTGTCATACTCTTGTGGAGATTGATTTACTATATGAAATAGGCACTCATCTTCTATACGTTTTTTTATTTTAGGTTTTGAAAATAAAAGAATAGATTTATATTTTTTATTGCTATAATGATATTTATAAAAAGCTAGAATAGGCAATTTTAAAAATTTTAATTCCCAAAGAATAGATTTAAATTTATATAAACTTAATAAGCCATTCAAAAATGTTATTTTAGATTCTTGTCTTAAGTTTTCAAATTTTACTATATTCATTAATGTTCAACCTCTTTTTTTGAAATGAGACTTAAAATTTCATTTAAAATGTATCTTTCAGAATAAATTTCTGCATTATATTCATAAAGATGCTTATTACAAATATTGGGTAGTTGCTTTAGTGAAAAGGCCCCCATTACTTTTTCTGCGGATAAATAAGGAAATTCAGGTGCTCTATTATTAAAAGGGAGATAAATTGCAAAAATATCTGAAGAATTATTCGTAACTATATCCAACAAGCCACATCTTATGCCAATAATAATATCAGCTTTTGATGCAATATATTTTGCTTGTTCAATTGATATATGATGGTGTTTATACTTATTTTGAAAACCTTGAGGTAATGTATTTAGAAAAATATCATAATTATAGTCAACGTTTAAAGTCTTACAAAGTTTATTCCAAAAGTTTAACGACATAGAAGAGTTTGATTGAGCATCTGGAATAATATATGCAAAACGCTTTTTTAATCTCAATTGTTTAATGATATTATCACTTTTTGTTTTAACATTCACACTGAGTATTGGGTAATTTATCAAATTAGATTTTTTAATTTTTAATGATTTTTTTAGTTCGTCATAAAAAAGTATCTGGTTATTATTGTTTAATTGTTTTTCAACATTAATCAAATGAGTTCTATTAATAGGTAAAAAATAATAACAGCCTGCATGTTTATAATTTTTTAGTTCAGTAGAAAAACACATTTCAAAGAAAACTTGTGGAATAGTTATGAATTTTATTTTAGGATAAAACATATTACATATATATTTAAGGTTGCTAAATTGGGAGATAAAAATTGGATTTTTAATTTTATTATTATTTAGATATTCTTCTAAATGGTACATTTGCAAGTATGTTTCACCTAATCTTGTTATGAAATGTATTAATGAGAAATTTTTTTGTAAGGTTTGATTTTTTACATATTCAATTAGGATTGGCTTTAAGAATTCTAATGTGCTTTTTTCAGAAGTTTTAAATTTTATGGTATTAAACAACTTAAATAAAGAAACGCCTCGTTTAAATCTTCTTTCCATAAAAGATAAATTAAATATTTTGTAAAATACACAATAGTCTAACATTTTAAATTCAATAGAAAATAAACCATTGAAAAAGATTTTTTTATAAATGTTATTGTTGCAATAAATTTTATTTGAAAATATGTTTCTTAACACGCTCATTACGCCTCAATTATTTTTTGCTCTGATTAATTTTTTAAATAGTTCTTCAATACTATTTTCTTCTGCTACGAGTTCAGTAATATTATTTTTATTAACATTTGGAAGCTTTTTTAGTGTAAAACCAGACAATGCTTTTTCTGCGCTCATGGCTTGTAATACCCCCCTTTTAGGAAAATCTGTATAGAATATGAAAAATGGAGTGTTTTCAGAACACTGTGATAAAATTTCAACCAATCCACTTCGTAAGCCTATGAATGCACTGGCCTGTTGGGTGAGTATAAACATTTCTTCATATGTTAATAGAACCGGTATCGTATGTGGAATATAATTCTTCATATCTGTTATGTTTAATACAACTTTATATCCCAGAGTTTGCAATTTATTGCAAATTTTAGTCCAATTAATGCATCCTTCAGAACAAGTATTAGCTTCCGGAGCTATAATAACAAAATTTTTTAAATTATTTTCTTTTATAAATAACGAAATATTTTGTTTTGCTGTATCAGAAATTTTGGGTTTATTAAAAGATAAATTTCTATTTAAATCTAACTTAGAGACTATATATGAAAAATAATGTTCATCTTTAGTATTTATCAAAATATCCTGTTTTATATAATGCTGAGTTGGAAAATAATTATAAACTTTACATCCTTTTATTTTATGAAAATTTTTCTTATTAAAATATAAAAAAGATAAATTTTTGCATAAAATTACAGGGATTTCAGGTTGAAATAGTTTGCATAGTTGATACTTAAACATTTTGTCAACAACCAATATAGGTTGTTTTGAACAATTTTTTCTTAAAATAATATTTAAAAGATTTAAAATAATATATGTTTCCCCTGAAGGAGATCCACATAATGAATAAATACAATCAAAATCTTTTGTGTAATTTTCTTTTACACAATTATATAAAAATTTTGCTTTAAATAATTCATCATCAATAAAAGGTATTGGAATTTTTATATTTAACTGTATTAATAATTTTCCATTAAATAAATATAGAGTTAGTATATTAATTCCAAATATCCTTATAGCAATAGATGGATTATGATATAGTATCTTAAAGCTAATAAGACCAAAAAATATATATATTTTTTTATAATCGGCTGTTTCTTTTATTTGAAATAACATTTTGGAAACCTCATTGATTTAATCCATTTACAATTTCATTTAGACATTGTTTCGGTGATATTTCATACATATTGAATTCATGAATTTTAGATTTATCTACAAATGGTAGCTGCATTAAGCCAAATCCGGCTATTACATGGTATGTATCCAAATCGTCGAAAAAATGACGCTTTCTAAATTTTGTATATATGACATCAATAGGCACATTTGTTTGAAGTAGAAATTCTGTAAAACCGCTCCTTAAAGATACAATTTTTTTTGAACATTTTGCAAGTGCAAAAGCTTCTGCAAATGTCAGATAACAAGTCTTATAATTTATTGTTTCTTTAAGCTTAATTTCATTATCAACCAGATTTACAAACACATCATATCCTATTGTTTGTAATTGATTTATTAATTCGCTCCAGAAATCTTCATCATATAATTTGCAAGATTGCGCCTCAGGTGCTAAAAAAACAAATTTTTTAAGATTTAGACCGATTTTTTTGACCTTATCAAGCATTTTGTTTTCATCATCTATATTTACCTTTACATGTCTCATATTTATCTCTTGAGTTGATATACCAAGAGATTTTAGAATTGAATAAAAATAGTGTATTTGTCCTAATTCACCTTTTCTGATTTGATTTTCTACCTGTAAAAAATGGTTGTGGTTGAATAATAGAAAAAAGTGAAGATTATCAATTTTAAAATTACTGTCCTTTAGTTTTAATCTAAATTTCCCTATATAAACGTATGGAATTTCCGGACAAATCATTTTAATCATATCAACATGATATTTTAGGGTGGCAACTAATAAGGGCTTTTTACTATTATTTTTTTCTATCAATTTATCTAATATATAAGTTAAAATAAGATATGTTTCTCCGCTATTTGCACGTAATATATAAATATCATCATGCTGGTTGTCAAAATACTTAAAGTAACGTTTTTTAAACTCATCAAGTAAAGAAAATCTACAGAATTCTTTGTTCCAAATATAGTAAGTCCTAAAGTTATTTTTTTCTTCTCGCCTTATTATAGTTTTGCCCAGAATTTTTATTATTTTATTTGAGCAATCAGAGTATTTATCATTAATTTTTATTGTAGAAACAAAACCTTTAAAAAAACTCTGATGTCTTTCAGTAGTCATATAATCAGAAGTCTGCTCCATTATCGGAAATCCGAATAATTTGGCAACACTTTTATTTTCAGATTTTCTATACTCAAATATTTTCACTAAACGACTCCATTATTTAAAAGATCATGAATATGTATTACTCCGATTGGGATGTTGTTTTCAACTATAAAAATATTTGTAATTTTCTTTTCATGCATTATTTTTATGGCCTCTGATGCCATAACATCCTTTGAAATTGTTTTAGGATTTTTTGTCATTAGTTCAACTGCCTTTTTGTTTAATATTTCTGGAGTCAAACAGCGTCTTAAATCTCCATCAGTCAGCATTCCCGTTAAATTCCCGTTATTGTCTATAAAACCAACACAGCCTAAACGTTTAGAAGTCATCTCAAGTAATACCTGCTGCATATTGGAATTTTCTTCCAATATAGGCATTTCAGAGCCTGTATGCATTAAATCAGATACACGTTTTAATATAGAGCCTAACTTTCCGCCGGGATGTCTTTCATTAAAGTCAGCTTTTGTAAACCCTTTTCTTTGAATTAACCCTGCTGTTAAAATATCTCCCAATACAAGGGTTGCTGTTGTAGAATTAGTGGGTGCAAGTCCCAAAGGACATGCTTCCCCGTTGTTGGGGAGTGTTAATACTATATCACCGGCTTTTCCCAGAGAACTTTCGGGATTTTTTGTAATAGCAATAAGTTTTATACCGAATCGTTTGCAATAATTAAGTATATCGACAAGTTCTCTGGATTCTCCGCTATTGGATATTGCAATGACAACATCATCTTCAGTTATCATTCCCAAATCGCCATGACTCGCTTCGGCAGGATGTACAAAAAATGATGGTGTCCCGGTCGAAGCGAGAGATGCTGCAATTTTTTTGCCGATATGACCTGATTTCCCCATTCCGGTCAAAATTATTCTGCCTTTTGCTTCCTGCATAATATCAAGTGCCTTAGTCAATGAATTATCAAGACTGTCGCGTAGTTTAATTATTGTATCTATTTCACTGTTAATTGTACGAATTGCACAATTTCTATCTAAATTTTCTTGAATTGAAATTGGATTTTCTAATAAAGTTGTCATTTATAACTCCTTATTTATCTTGTATGCAATGTTTAAGTTTTTATCTCTATCCTTATTTATTGCAAAGGCCATATCCAAACCGCTTGGTTTTCTGTCATTTACCAAAATCCTTTCACCCATAGGCATATCGGTTAACAAATAGTCATAGCGGATATTATTTTTTTTTAAAAAGTCTTTTAAAGCAGGTAAAAATTCTTCTTTTCTTGCTGTAAGAAGAATAACTTTATCATTAAGTGGTAACTGTTCAAAGAAGTCTTTAACCCCATCAAGCAGGGTGTCATAACCGTCAATTTTGTAACCGTTATGTTTTACAAGAGTTCCATCTACATCCAGAATCCATGTTTTATTTAATGAAGAAAATTCAAGCACCTACAACACCTCATTAAGTTTTATTATTCCGTTATAAAAAGCACCACAAATGCTGTCGTAATCTTCCCACGCATAAGTTGTTAAACTCAACCAGATAATTGCATGTAAAAGTTTTATTTTGTATTTGCTAACCCCCGGCAGGCAGTCAAAGAAAAACTCTTCCATATCCGCCCAATTATTTGGCTTTATAGCCATTTCAACATCTTTTTCTCTGATATCAAGAGTGAATTTTTTACGGTTAAACTGGTCGTATTCGCCTTTCAATGAGTAATACAATTTTGCCCAATCATAATCCACATCGCCGTAGAATTTAGTTTTGCCGAAATACCCTCTTGGGTCAATTAAAATTGCTTTCATATTGTATGTGTCAAACATTAGGTTTGAAAATGTACAATCACCATGAATAAGTCTGAATTCTTTCGGGTAAACAGTTTTTACCGCCTCTGTTAATTCTTCTTTGTTGAAAAATACATTTTTGTAATAATTCCCGTTAATTTTGATAAATTCTTTATCTGCAAACGGAACAAGGTGTTCTACCTTTGCAAGCCGGTCAAAAGTTTTGTTTAGAAAATTATCTTCTACATCAACGATATTTACAGGCTGCGCCGGTTCAAGATTGTGTAGTTCTTTTAAAGCTTCAATGAGTTTTCTCAAAATTCCACGTTTTTGTGTTTTGGTTAAGCAATCATACTCAAAAATATTCTTTCCTTTAACACGTTTCATTGTTAAAGGTTCATATTCATATATTTCAGGGATATTATTGTAGCCGAGTTCTTTAACATGCTTATACCAGGCGATTTCATCAACCGCAATCTTTTTCCCCTGTTCATTAATGCCGCGCTTAATAATGACATCACCACTAAATTCCATTGAATTAAATGGTCTGCATCGAGGCGCATCAGCGCTATTATCAGCATAAGAAAGAAGTGTGCCGATTTCTTTTGAACCATATAAATCCAATCTGTCAAATTTTATACCTTGATTTTGCAGCCAGCCAACAAGGGCCCCTTCTTCTGCAACATTTTCCAGTAATTTTTTATTTTCAAAAATAAATAGTCCAGCAACACCATTTTCTTTTGAAGGTTCTTTTATAAATTGATTATTAACATAGGACCAACGGCACTCAAAATCTTTTGAAATTCCAATATAGTTTCCTTTAGCTGCCGGAATTTCAAAATTATCAGATAAAATCAAGTCGCACCACATTATCATAAACGGTTCATCATCGGAGTATGCGGAGATGGCTTCTTTTATGCCCGAAGCGGTCCCTTTTTTAACGGCTTTTACTATTTTGTAATTGTACTTAGAGCCGAAGGCTTGTAAGTACTTTTTTAAAACATCTGTTTTGTAGTCTGCGATAATTGTAAATTCTGCATCTTGAAATTTTTGAAATGCATAAAAAATAATCGGCAGATTGTTTACAGGTACCAGACATTTAGGCTTGTTTCTTGTTAACCCCTCTAATCTGGTTCCTTTTCCGCCTGCTTGAATAATTATTTTTTTTATACTCATTACAGAATTACCCCTTCCCGATATCTCAAATTCATATTTTCCTTTTCTTCAATAAATTGAAGAGTTACAGTTACTCTGGTTTGATTAAATAACCACTGTAAATAAGACAAATCTCTGTATTTTTGATAATGATGATATGCAAATGTTTTTCGCCAGGATGCAACGGAAATACTATCTGGTAATGCTAATTCTTTACAGATTTCTTTAAAGGAATAAAAGACAGTTCCCCTGTCCATGCATCTGCCAAATTTACTTTTAAACAAATACTCGGAAGATTTTTTATTATTTGTTATTTCAGAGATTAATTCTCTTATATTTTCATTTAATGGGAATGTTTTTGTCCCATCTGTTAAATAATATTTGTTTTTTACATCTTTAACTTTTAATTTTAACAAGTTTTTTAATGTCATCCCCGTATTAATACCGAGTTCAAACATTAACAAATCTCTCAACATGTTTTTCTTTTTATACAATTCTTTAATTTGTTCTATAGTGCATATATTTTTTATCGGAGAACTTAGCGTCATTATCTAAATCTATACCTTCTTTAACTATTCTTGCCTCACTGGATAAAAACAATATTAATCTCTACTCAATTATGC
>CALUVX010000036.1 GCA_944324295.1 Candidatus Gastranaerophilales bacterium | reverse complement strand
CTTTCTGATTGCAATCTTTACGTTTTTAGTTTATGCTGATTATATCACAAAAATTTGATTTTGGGAATAGGGATATGGAAAATATACTGGAGAATCTTAACAAAGAGCAGAGAGAAGCAGTTCAGACAGTTCAAGGACCTTTGCTTGTTCTGGCGGGTGCCGGGAGCGGAAAGACAAAATTACTTACCTCAAGAATAGCTTATTTAATACAAAACGGTGTAAGACCACGTAATATTTTAGCTGTAACATTTACCAACAAGGCTGCAAAAGAGATGAAAGAGCGTCTTGGCAATATATTAGGAGAAAATGTCGTTAAATATATGTGGGTCGGAACTTTTCACGGAATTTGCGGAAGAATTTTGAGAGAAAATATTGAAAATTACAGCTTCCAGTCAGGCAAAAGACTTGATAAGAATTTTTCTATATATGACGAAAATGACAGTAATGCCGTTATTAAACAGGCAATTAAAAAATTAAATCTGGATGATAAAGTTTATAAGCCAAAACTTGTTAAGGCCGTAATTTCCAATGCAAAAAATAAAATGCAGGATGCCTACACTTTTGCAACTTTTGCAAGGGATTTTAAATCACAGAAAATTGCATCAATTTATGAAGAATATGAAAATTCTTTAAATAACAATAACGCAATAGATTTTGATGATATGCTTCTTTTAACCGTTAAACTTCTTGAGCAGTGCAAGGAAGTCCGACAGTTATATTATGACAGGTTTCAGCATATTCTGGTTGATGAGTTTCAAGATACTAACATGGCTCAATATAAGCTTATTAACATGCTTTATACAAACCTTGAGGCTGAAATCCCTGATGAACGTTCGCTTTGTGTTGTAGGAGATGTTGACCAATCCATATACAGCTGGCGCGGGGCGGATTACACAATTATTCTGAATTTCCAGAAAGATTTTAAAAAGACAAAATTAATCAAGCTTGAACAGAATTACCGCTCGACAGCCAATATTTTGAATGTAGCAAACGCAATTATTGAGAATAATACAGAGCGTGTGGATAAAGTTCTTTATTCAAACAAAGGCGAAGGAGAGCTGATAGATTACTTTGAAGCACAGGATGAGGCCGATGAGGCAAACTTTATTGCAAGCCGTATAAAACAAGATTCAGGCGGGGATTACAACCGCTATGCAATTCTTTACCGTACAAATTCGCAATCCCGTGCACTTGAAGAAGCTTGTATGGCAGCAGGAATTCCATATAGAATATACGGAGGTCTGAAATTCTATGACCGTAAAGAAATTAAAGATATTATTGCTTATCTGAAATTAATCTATAACTCTGATGATTCACAGAGTTTCAGAAGAATTGTAAATGTCCCGAAGCGTTCAATCGGCGACACTACAATTAAAAATCTTTCAGATTTTGCTGACAAAGAAGATATAAGCCTTTTTCAGGCCTGCCAGAGAATTGAAGAAGCTATTGAAATTCCGCCGAGAACAAGAGCAAAGCTGCGCGATTTTTCACAGCTTATTTTGAAATTTAAAGAAGCAGTAAATTCTTATACATTACAGGAATTTGTAACCTTTGTTATTGAAAAAACAGGATACTTGGCAGAATTGCAATCCCAGAATACACCTGAAAGCGAAGCAGATATTGAAAATTTGCAGGAATTGGTAAATGTTGCGGGCGAATTTGTTCCCGAAGAACCTGAAAATGCGCTCGGAGAATTTTTGCAGCAGGTTGCACTGGTCTCTGACCTTGACGGGATGGATGATATTTCAAACAACGTAACCTTAATGACATTACACTCTGCAAAAGGGCTTGAATTTCCCGTTGTCTTTCTTGCAGGTTGTGATGAAGGTGTTTTCCCGCATCAGAGAACATTTAATGTTCCCTCTGAAATGGAAGAAGAACGCCGTTTGATGTATGTTGGTGTTACACGTGCTGAAGAAAAATTATATCTTACTTCTGCAAAACGACGCCAGATGTGGGGAGAATACAAATATTACAATCCTTCAAGATTTATTGAAGAAATTCCGCGACAGTTGTTGAATTCTATTGGTTTTGAAGGCTCCACAAGCGGTACTTCAACCTTCCAAAATGCAGTATCAAAAGCTCGTACCAGTTTTTCACCACGTTCACAATCTTCTAATACTTCATCAGGCGGCCGTAATAGTTCCGACTTTTCTTATTCCGCTGCTCAAGCCGACAGTTATGGATATATTAAGCCGTCAACAGGCTTTGGTAAAGGTTTTGTAGCCCCGACACGCGGACTTGCAACCGGAAATTCACAATCCGACAGGCAAAAGCAAAATTCGAATTATATTAAACAACCTCAAAGAACTCCATCTCGTACAATCCTTGTTAAATCAAAAGAAAATAAAGAGCGTGATGAACAGAAAGTAAAAGAGTTCTTTAAAGATAATGCAATAAAAAGAATGCTTGAGGAAAAGAAGCAAAAAGAGCGTATGCAGCAGGAGGCTGAAGCCGAACGCCAGAAAAAAATGGAAACAACAACCCCGATTGAATACGTTTTCAATGAAGGCGAAAGGGTATTTCACGACAAACTTGGTATCGGGCATATAAAAGAAGTTACGCAAATCGGCGACAGCATGATGTACACGATTGATTTTGGCCGTCAGGGCGTTAAAGCTATGGATGCGGCTTATGCAAAATTAAAGAAATTCTAATAATCCATAACCCAACTATTTTCCATTAATCTTGCGGTACAACCTGAACCCAATGAAGTTTCTGTTGTAGAACATTTTAAGTCCCATTTACCGGTTGTTTTCCAGTAATCATTGGAGTTTCCGTCTGCATATACAACGCCTGCCCTGGGGTAAATAGCTGAGGGACTGTCGCCGCATTTTATGTGCCAGTAAAATACATCTCTGCCCCATGTGTTTGGAGCTTTATCCCCGTTTATATCAACAATTAAACGTCCCCAAAAACCAACATCTCTGTCCATTTCTATATTCATTTTCATTCCGTTTTTTATATAAAGCCAGTAATCTTCTGTTTCTCCTGAACTTCCATTATTAAGATGTTTTATAAAACATTTTTTGTCTGAAGAATCAGAACAAACATGACTGCCTGTAATTTCAATGTATTTTCCTAAGGTCTGCGGCAAATAATTCTTGTAGACATCATTATCATTATCAGGATATTGTGAAATCAGACTTGTTAAACAAATGTCTGTTACTTCTTCATCTGAGGCAATTTTATTAAAAATTCCGCTAAGTAGTGAATAAGCCTGTTTTGCCTGTTGTTCCAACACTTTTTTTTGATAATTAGCAATTAATGCGGGCATTGTCATTGCGGCAACGATACCGATAATTCCCAGAGTGATTAATGTTTCCGCGAGAGTGAAGGCCTGTTTCTTTTCCATTTTTTCAAATCCTATAGTGATGATATCTAATTATATAGTTAGATAATACAAGTATATAATTAGATTGTCAAGTTTTTGTCAATATATAGAAAAAAAAAAAAAAATGAATATATTTTGTCAAAAGATAATATTAGAAATTTAATTAAGTTATTAACGGCCTTTGAAGGGAAGACACTTACAAGATTAAAAGTTGATATTAACCATAAATACAATAAAACTGATTCTCTCGAAAATCTAACAAATAAACTCAGAAACGGTACTATAAAGGTTACCGAGCTTTTAGAAGTCTTTGATATTTTAGGCTATGACATTGTTGTAAAAAAGAAGTAATGACTTTATAAAAACGCAATTATCCCTTTGCATGCATAACATTAATGCAATTCTTTACCTAGCTGTCATTCTGAAAGTATGGCCCGAAGAATCTCATATATAGGCTCGGAATGACAAATTTATATTAGTTTTGTGTATGCCAAGGGATAATTACGTATAAAAATATTTTATTTAAATCTTCTCATCATTTTCATGGCTTTATTCATGGCATGTTTACCGAGTTTACCTTTGAAACCGCCCATACCGCCTAAATTCCCCATTTTGCTCATATCTGGCATGCCGCCGCCAAGTTTGCCAAACATCCCTTTCATGTCAGACATTCCCTTCATCATCATACGCATAGCTTCAAACTGCTTTATATACGTATTAATTTCAGCTAAATCCATGCCACAGCCTTTTGCAATACGTTTTTTACGGCTTGTATTAAGCAAATCCGGATTTGCACGTTCCTCAGGCGTCATACTTGAGATAAAAACTTCCATTTTTTTGAATTGTTTTTCACCTTCATGCGAAATTTTGTCTCTGTCATCTTTGCCTATGTTCAAACCCGGAAGCATCCCGAGTAAATTCCCCATAGAACCGAATGCCTGCATCTGTTTTTGCATTTTTAGAAAATCATTGTAAGAAAAATTATTCTTACTCATTTTTTCTTCAAGTTCGCGTGCCTGTTTTTCATCAAAAACTTCTTGGGCGCGTTCAACAAGCGAGACTATATCACCCATTCCCAAGATGCGTGTTGCCATACGCTCGGGGTAAAAATCTTCAAGTGCGTTAAGTTTTTCTCCAGTACCGGTAAGTTTAATAGGCTTTCCTGTACAGTAAACAACACTTAAAGCCGAGCCGCCCCTGCTGTCTCCGTCAAGTTTTGTTAGTACAAGTCCGGTTAACCCAAGTTGTGCATCAAAGTTCTCGGCAACATTAACAGCTTCCTGGCCTGTCATTGCATCAATTACAAGAAGTTTTTCAGTCGGGTGAAAAATTCTGTCAATCAAAAGCAGCTCTGCCATCATATCGGTGTCAATCTGCAAACGTCCTGCAGTATCAAGAATTAATGTATTAAATCCGTTTTGGTTTGCATAATCAATTGCCCCGCGGACAATTTGTTGTACGTCTTTGCAATCCGGAATTGTGAAGACATCATTTTCAATTTCTTTTCCTAATGTCTGTAATTGTGAAATTGCAGCGGGTCTGTAAATATCACACGCTACAAGAAGCGGTTTTCTTCCTTCTTTTTTAAGTTTCACGGCAAGCTTTGCAGAAGAAGTAGTTTTCCCTGACCCCTGAAGCCCCAGCATCATAATCAAATTCGGGCTTCCGGAAAAATCAAGCGGTTTTTGTTCCTTGCCCAAAAGGTTAACAAGTTCATCATGGACAATTTTTATTAATTGTTGGGATGGATTAACCCCCTCCAGAACTTTTTCACCTTCGGCTTTGTCTTTAATAGAAGAAATAAAAGCTTTTACAACACGTAAATTTACGTCAGCATCTAAAAATGCACGTCGAATTTCCCGTAGAGCTTCCTGCATATTTTCGGCAGTAAGTTCTTTTCCTCCAGTTTTGCCTATTATTTCCTGTAACTTTTCGCTTAAACTGTCAAACATAAAAGTATTATATCACAAACTAATCTTCAATGTTGTCAAAATTCATGTTTGTCTTTATTTCGTCTTTGTGTTTATCTTTATATTTCTGATAGAGAAGCCAAGCAGGAACCGATATCGGGAATGTCAGAATTGTTGCAATTCCCATCAAGCCTCTTTTAAATCCCGGTTTATCCGTATTAGGATTTTCAGGCGCATCCAAATCAACACCGCCGTAATCTTCTCCAACGCCAAAATTAATTTTATCAGAAATTGGATCAGAAATATTATCAGCGTTATTTTGCAAGAAAGACTTTGTATTATTTGCTAAATATTTTCTTACGTTCATAGATGTTATTGATTGTATACGCATAATGCTTCCTTAAAACTTGCTTTTTCCATGCATTATAAGTCGAAAAATATTACTTTATGCTACTTTTATAGCAAAAATTTTACATTATTTTACAAATTTAAACAGGCAAATAAAACATCATACATTTTTATGATTTCATTTAGTATTTGGTTTGCTAATATATAACCATACTCCTTAGAGAACTAAGATACACATATCCCTAATCAACAGCTATGCACTTCAGTACATAGCTTTTCTTTATTGTCAGCCATAACTTCTCTTGACAAAATTATTTTGATATAATACAATAAAGCTACATCCAAACAACTTACTGGAGGAGTGCCAGAGCGGTTGATTGGAGCAGTCTTGAAAACTGTCGTACGTTCACGCGTACCGTGGGTTCGAATCCCACCTCCTCCTCCATTTAAGCCACCTGTTAAAGGTGGCTTTTTTAGTGGATTTTGGGCATATAAACATTACCGTAAATATACACAAAATATCCTTCTTGGGGACTACGTGGGGACTAAGGATATTTAAGTTTAAAACGGAAGATCGTCATAGGAAGCTTCTCTTATTTGTTGCGGGAATTTCTTTTCATAAAAATTAAGCAAAAACAATCCCAAAGTTGCAGAAGTATTAACAAATAATTGAGCATAAAGCGGATCATCAATTATATAATCTTCTTGTAATCTCCCGTGTGCTTCTTTCGTACAATTACTTCTTAAATCTTCAATATTTTTAGCAATATTCAGTATGCTACTTCCAATATTTCTTATGTAATCATCTTCTGTTTGATTCGGAAAATATTTAAACACCTTCAAAATATGTTGGGTTAATTTATATAATGATTTTT
>CALUVX010000035.1 GCA_944324295.1 Candidatus Gastranaerophilales bacterium | reverse complement strand
CCCATCATTGTTGAAACAACAGGAATATTTAAAAGTTTGGCAAATTCAAAAATTTCTTTTGAAGCTTCTGCCTGAACTATTCCGCCTCCTGCAATTATTAAAGGGCGCTTTGCATTAATAATATAAGACAAAGCCTGCTTAACATCTGGTATATCAACTAATGGTTTCGAAATTGGCAAAGAAATATTATCAACAAATTCTGTTTTTTGTGAAAAAACATTTTTTGTAATATCAACAAGAACAGGACCCTGCCTGTCGGACATTGCGACACTATATGCATAGGCTAGCGTCTTCTCCAAATTTCTGACATCTTTTACCTGAAAATTTTTCTTTGTACAGGATTTTGTAATATCTATAATATCAACTTCCTGAAAAGCATCCTGATGTAAAAGTTCAGAAGATACCTGCCCCGTAATCACCACCAACGGATAACCGTCAAGATAAGCGTTAGCAAGTCCCGTTACAACATTTGTAGCCCCAGGCCCCGACGTAACAATAACAGTACCACACTTTCCACTGACTCTTGCATAACCCTCAGCCGCATGAACAGCCGCCTGCTCATGTCTTACCAAATAATGTTTTATGGCATCTTGTCTGCTTAATTCATCATAAACATTTAATACAATACCGCCGGGATAACCAAATATAGTATTAACCCCAAGTTTATTAAGCGTTTGAACAAGTATTTGCGCCCCTGTTAAAGTTTTAGTTAATGTAGGCATAAACAACTCCAATTTATTATAATTATAGCACAGAGTTTAATTGAATGCAAAAAGACCGCCCGTAGGCGGCCTTTTGTAAATTAGTCATTTGAAAATAAATCTTTAAACTGTTGTTTTTTAGTTTCGATTTTTTTCTGTCTTTCAGCTGCTTTTTTCTGCCTTTCAGCTTGTTTTTGTTTGGCTTTAGCCTTTTTCTCCGCCAATTTTTGCTGCTGTTTTTTCTGTTTTTCTTGAGCCTTTTTCTTTTTAGCCTGCTGTTTTTGATAAGCCGATTGTTCTTTTGAAGAAACACTATTCGTTACATTATCAAGCCATCTTGAAACAGGTCCTTGAGATTCCGCTGCCAAGACGGCAGGCATTGACATTACAGCTACAGCCAACAATACAGCTAATTTCTTTTTCATAAAATGTTCTCCTTATTCAGAAATCAATTGATTCCATAACTGTCTTTTCTGTTCTATTTTTTGCTTTCTTGCATTTGCAGCATCTTCACGTGCTTTTTGATTAGCTTCGATTTTCTTTTGAAGTTCTTCTTTTTGTTTAGCACGTGCTTCTTCTCTTGCCTGTTGTTCCTGCTGTAATTGTTTTTCTTTATCTACAATTTTCTGGGTATGTTTTTGAATAAATCTCTCAGTATAAGTTGTAGGTTCTGAATCTGCCGCATAAACAACTGCAGCACCACCAATTACCAAAACTAACGATGCAATTAATAATTTTTTCATCATAATAAACTCTCCTTTTTGTTACTCAAATATTATACTAAATTAAATCATACATAGCAACAATTTTATTAATTCCTTCATTTGCAATGTTAAAAATCTTAATCATTTCTGACTGCTCATAAGGTTCACCCTCTGCAGTTGTTTGAAATTCTATTATTTTTCCGCTTTTTGTCAAAACTACATTGCTATCGACCTGCGCATGAGAGTCTTCCTCATAATCCAAATCCAGTCGGACCTCTCCGTCAACTATTCCTGCAGAAATTGCACCAATAGGTTCAATAATCGGATTTTCCGTTAATGTTCCGTTTGCGAGCAATTTTTCAACAGCGATTTTAAGCGCAAGAAAACCTCCGCAAATACTTGCTGTTCTTGTTCCACCATCTGCCTGAATAACATCGGCATCTATTGTAATTGTTAAATCTGGAATTTTTTCCAAATCAACACAGGCTCTGAGGCTTCTACCAATAAGTCTTTGAATTTCCTGTGTTCTGCCTGAAATTTTAGTTCTTTCTCTCTGACATCTTGTATTGGGTGCTGACGGTAGCAGAGAATATTCTGCCGTTATCCAGCCCCTTTTATCCTCTTTATCCATCCATTTGGGCTTGCCTTCTTCAACCGAAGCGGTTGTTATTACCCTTGTATCTCCGAATTCAACCAGTACGGAGCCTAATGCATGTTTTGTATAGTCTTTTATAAACTTGATTTCTCTTGTTTCATTATTTGCTCTGCCTTCTCGCTTCATTGTTATTATCCTTTCTATAGGCTACTTTTTCCCTTCATAATCCCACATATAAATCTGACCGCAATATTTACACACAGCATGGTCATTCATAAACTGTAAATCAGGAATAAATTTGTACCCGTCAACAGTTATTACAATATCACCATCCTTATTATATTCCTGCGAAAATTTCTTTTCACCTCTGTAATCAGGAGAAAACATTAATTCAAATTTATCAACCGATTTACAATTCTTGCAAACAAACATAATTTAGTACTCGTCATCTTCCAGTCTGGCGCGTCTTATAATTTCGGGATCAATACCGCGTTTTTCAATTTTGAAAGTCTTGGCGACATTCTTTTTAGAAACTGATTTCTTTTTGGGTTTTGCCTCTCGATTTTCATAATCAATGCTGTCAGATGCAAGATTGTTATACCATAAAGTCCAGCAAATACTTCTTATCGGGAGAGTAAAACCTATAACAATAAAAAATATTATCTGTTTTACAACTTCCTGACCTATTATTGCAGGCGTTACCCCGAATTTTTCCAAATGCTCTACAGGAAGTGAATATGCCCAATTTTCAAATATCTTTGCACATTTTTCTGTTAAATTAAACGCATCAAATATTACCCCTAAACCTGAAGTCAAAAGATAATAAGTAAAGACTACAAGAAGTGTCATCAGCAAAAATGTTCTTGCAAATTTTCCTTTAACAAGCTGAAGACTTCTTCTAAAATATCCTATCGGGGATAAACCGTTTTCAAATGTGAAAACCTGAAAAATAAGAATAAAATAAATAAAGAATATAAAACCAATTATCCAAAATATCGGTATCACCGCAATTATAGTAAAAATACTAAACAGAAGCCACAGAGCAATAAAAGAAAATGTTTTTTTTGTAACTACAGAATTATGTGCCCTGAAATCATATACCCTGCCTGTATTTAAATATCCATCTGTCATTGAGTTTAATGCCACGTATGACACCAGATAATCCCAAAATGCCTTCGTCCATATTAAAAGCCCCGGTATAACAGAAAGAATTATGCAAAGAAGCATAGTTGAAATATCATTTAGTGCAGGAAATCTTACGGTCAAATCCTGAAAATTTGCAGTATACCAGTAAGTTACCCCAAAAATTAAAAACAAACCGATTAACTGCCCGAGAACAGGGAATGCCATATACAGGAAAAATTTATGAATATTTAAAGCATAAATTTTTATCCCTTCAAAAAATACAACCCAAACACTTTTATCCTCTTTTGCCATAGTTCACCTGTTTTAAAATTTCAAATTTATTGTATAATAATTTTATTACAAATATGGAAAAATTTACAAAAGAAGATTTTATAAACAATAAAGTTAATTTGCATTTACACTCAACCTTTTCTGACGGAAAAGGCAATGCAGAAGATTTACTCCGCCAGGCCGTTGAAAAAGGTTACAAAAAGATTGCATTTTGCGACCACAATACTTTAGAAGCATACCATAAAACCGAAATACTTAAAAACAGTATTGTTTTACCGGCCGTTGAATTTGATGTATGGTGCGGTTATGTTTTTATGCATTTGCTTGCATACGGGATTGACGTTAATAATGAAGAACTTCTCTCATTCTGTGCAAAAAACAAAAAAGAAACAGAACTTGATATTGTAAGAATTTTTGCAAAACGTGATATAAAAAAACTTATCAAAGTAATCCACAACGCAGGCGGAATAGCTGTTCTTGCACATCCGGCCTGCTGTTGGGCAATAAATTTTGAAGGTTTTATAAAAAAATTAATTTCATACGGGCTTGACGGGCTGGAAGTATACTATCCCTACAAACGCCACAGAGGAATAATAAAATTCAATAAGGCCGAAACCGTTGAAAAACTTGCCAATAAATATAGCCTGATAAAAACGGGCGGGACTGATTTACACGGCACATCACTTGATTAGAATATCACCAGGGATATTCTTTTGATATTTCCCAATTATCATGCATTATCAAAGCGGCACAGTAGTTTCCCTGACTGTTCCTTGAACATGCACTTGGACCCGAACCAGTAATAGTCTCTCTTGTCTGAGATTGCCCGCTTGCATTTAATCTGCCGGTCGGTTTATACATATCCTCATTTGTTTCTAATGCAACCGCAAACTGGAAATAATCTCTGCCACTTTTATTAGGTTTTTTAAAACCATTAATATCAACATTTATATAAATTATTTTAGGGAAAGTAACCGCCCCCGGATCATTTTGGGAACGAACAAAAACAATAGTTCCATCATTCAAAACAAATCTTGTAAATTGAGATAATGATGAAGCACTTGTTGCATTTCCATTTAATGCTGTATATTCATACGAACATCCGCCACTTGTATCCGTACCACATGTTTTGATTACATTCAAATACGGAATTAAAAACATATCGGCAAAATCGGAAGAATCCTGGATATTATTATTTTCCCCGAGTTCCCAAAGCTCAGGATCTCCATGTTCTGCTCTTGCCATCTGCAAAGCATTGGAAATTACTGTATAAGCTCTTTTTAAAGCAACAACAGTCTGCTTTTTCTGATGATTTGCTATCAATGTCGGCATTGTCATTGCTGCAACTACACCAATGATGCCAAGGGTTATCAAAACCTCTGCGAGTGTAAAGGCAAGTTTTGATTTTAGTGAAGTGTGAAACGTGAAGAGTGAAACGAGGTTATCTCCCTCCCTGATTAGGGATGGACTTAGTGTGGGTAGCATTGTATTTACCCTCTCCTGTCCTTCAGACACCCTCTCCCAAGAGAGGGAATAAATTTTTAGTGAGCTTTGCTCACTGATAACGGCCTGTCTTCTTGCCTTCCTGACATCCAGTCTTCCGACAATGAGATCCCGAAACACGGAGGTCAATCCGCCGTTCAGGATGACAGTAAATAACTTTGTCATCGCGGATTTATTCCGCGAACTTTCTTTAATAAATTTTGGTTCGCGCAACAAGTGCGCGATGACATGAAAGTAAGCGACTTGACGCCCCGCCTTTTTGCCCTCTGCTATCTGGGAACGCCCCCCCCCCGACGTTGTAATAAATTAAATCTTTTCATTTTTTTCTGCTCCTTCTTTTATTTAAATACTAAACTTTTATCATAATTATAACATATTATAATTATAACATATTATAATTGTAAATTCAATTATTCTTTCTAAGATATGCTTCTATAAAGCCATCCAAATCACCGTCCATAACAGCATCAACATTACCTGTTTCATAATTCGTTCTGTGATCCTTTACCATTTTATAAGGGTGAAAAACATAAGAACGAATTTGCGATCCAAAATTTATATCAGCATTCTCGCCCTTTAATTCTGACAGTTTTTTCTCATGTTCAGCCTGCCTGATTGCAAGAAGTTTCGAGGCAAGAATTTGAAGTGCATTTTCTTTATTCTGAAGCTGTGAGCGCTCCTGCTGGCATTTTACAACAATTCCGGTTGGCTTATGTAAAATTCTGACAGCAGTTTCAACCTTATTAACATTTTGACCGCCGGCGCCGCCGGAACGCATTGTATCAATTTCCAAATCCTCAGGCGGAATTGTTATTGTTTTTTTTATTTCTTCTATAATCGGGCATACTTCTAAAGAGGCAAAACTTGTCTGACGTTTTCCGTTAGCATTAAACGGAGAAATTCTCACAAGCCTGTGAACCCCTTTCTCTGCCTTTGCATATCCGTATGCATATTTACCAGTAATCTTTATTGTTGCAGATTTAATACCGGCCTCATCGCCATCAAGTTTATCAAGAAGTTCAACCTTCCAACCCTTACTCTCTGCCCAACGCATATACATCCTTAAAAGCATACTTGCCCAATCCTGTGCATCCGTACCGCCTGCACCTGCATTAATTGACAAAATTGCATCAGCCTCATCATATTCACCGCTGAGCATTTGTTTAACTTCAAATTTATCAAGCGCAACAGACATCTCATCAAGTTGAATGGCTGTCTCCGCAATTAAACTTTCATCCCCTATTTCAAATGCAGTTTCAACATCATCAATTACAGTCTGCCATTTATCTATAAATTCAATATTATCTTTAATATCTCTGATTTGAGCACCTATTTGAGATGCCTTTTTCTGATTGGACCATATTTCCGGGGTTTGCATTTCTGCCTCTAACTTGTCCAAATCATGTTGAAGAGCAGCTTTGTCAAAGACACTCCTTGATTTTTTCAAATCTGTTTTTTAAC